>NZ_AQGU01000018.1 GCF_014905615.1 Pseudoalteromonas aliena SW19 | reverse complement strand
ACATGATGTTGTACACGCAAATAATGCGCTAGTTGATTGGCGCGTTCATTCAATGCTCTGTAACTCAAAAAATCGCGATTATAACTAACCGCAATTCTGTCCATAGATCTCTCAACCTGCAGCTCGATCAGTTGGTGCACACTATTTGACGTAAATTTAATTTTTGGACCACATTGCTGTGCAATCAATGTTTGTTCATGATCTTGAGAATATATAGCTAATTTCGTTACTTGTGTTGATGCCATCTGTTGTGCATCTATCACCAAGCTTTCCAACGCAGTATTCATCAATTCAACCACTAACTCTAACGGCACTCCAATACTAGCTTGAAAATCTAAAGTAAATTCATCACCAAAATCATTCACCGATAAATCTAGTGGATAATTACTCCGCTCTTGTACGGTTTCAATTTGGTATAATTGTGCCTGATTGTCATCTGCCACTCTCTGTGAATGACGATAATTTAATGTAGTACTAAATAATGGTGAACCAGGTTCAATTAGACTATGGCTTTGAGCATCCGCTAGAGATACTTGTTCATAAGGAATTAACGCTTGTAGCTCTGCATGTATATACTCTAATAACGCTGTCGTGGTTATTTCATCTAAATTGATCTTAATAGGCAATGTATTTATCAACATCCCCAACATACGATCAATACCTTGTTCACCACTCATGCGACCTGAAAAGACAGTACCAAATACAACCTCTTTCATATTACAACAATGTGACAGTACGATGGCCCAAGCTGCATGGAAAAGTACCGCTGGACTCATATGTTGCTGGCTTGAAATAATACGTATTTGCTTACCTAACAATGTATTGAGCGGATAACTCAATTCTTGCGAGTTTGAACCATCTCCTAAAATGTCTGTAAATCCGAACGGCAAAGTTGATTCTTCCACACAACCTAATCGTGACTTAAAAAAAGCTTCACTATCGAGTGTTTCTGCTCTGTACAGAGATTTAGCAACAAACTCCCTATACGGCACTTGTACAGGTAATTCATCGTTTCGGCCCTCAATACACATAGATAATTCTTCAAGGATTAACTCAACAGAAACATGATCTGTAATCAAATGATGATGCTTAAACAAGGCATAAACCTTGCCATCTGATTCATCTACTAATACTTGTAGGCGAAGCAAAGGGGCTTCTTCAATATCAATTTTATGATTGCCAGTTGTTACAAAATCTGCAAAAGCGACTGAAGCTCTTTGATTTGTATCAAATTTAAGATTTTCAACCAAAGAGTCAACTGTTCGTTGTACTATTTGTACAGCCTTATCTCGTCCACGCCATAAAATGACACTGCGTAAAATATCGTGACGTGCTACGACCTGCTCTAGCGCGCAAACAAATTTAACAAATGCCTGATTATCACTAAAAGTTAAAGAAGCAGAAATCACATAAGGGTCGTATTTCTGCTCTAATGTATGTGTAAATAAGATGCCTTCTTGTAATGCGGCTAGTGGGTAAATATCCTGTATATTTTCAGCACCTCCAGGTATCCTTAGACAAATTTCATTGAGATCCTGTTGCTCTAATTCAATCAGCGGTAACATATCCGCTGTAATTGTTTTAACACCCTTAGGAATAATATTTTTTGGAACCTGATAGATTTTAGTCTCATTAAGCGTAGTCAATGTTAATGCCATATCTGCCAACGTCTGAGCCTTAAATATCGCTAGCGTTTCTACTTCATAACCTGCTTTTTTCAATCTGGCATGAATTTTCATGACAAGTAGTGAGTGCCCTCCCAGTTCAAAGAAATTTGCATCACTACTAATCTTAGTTTCATCTATACCAAGTAATTCAGACCAAATAAGTACTAATAGTTTTTGTTTTGATCCCTGTGGTGCAATATAGTTTCTTTGTCTTGCACTCAGATTTGGTTCAGGCAATGCACGCTTATCAATTTTTCCATTTGGCGTTAACTGCCATTCATCAACGAAAACAAAAGCACCTGGCACCATGTAGGATGGTAAGTCTGCGGCTAACGCAAGAGTGATTTCATTGGCATTATCAATATCTTGCGAAACTATTTTGGAACTTTTTAATTCCACATATGCCACAATACAAGCATTACCACTAAGATCTTTTTGAGTTACCACTACGGTGTGCGCTATGTTGGTCAGCGCATTTATTTTTTTCTCGATTTCCCCCAACTCAACTCGAAAACCTCTGATCTTAATTTGGTCATCAACTCGGCCAACATACTCTATCAATCCATCTTCAGTGTAACGTACTAAATCACCGGTTTTATAAAGCGTTTTGGCTCCTCCAAACCCTATATTATAAGGGTTAGCAACAAAGCTAGTATCAGTCAATTCTAATTGATTAAGATAACCTAATGCCAAACCATCACCACCAACATATAGTTCACCAACGACACCTACCGGTAATAAGTCTCCTTGTGGTGACAAGATAAGTACAACATCTCCCTGTACACCTTGACCTATTGGTACCCCTGTCGATAGGTTTCTACCTCTTGGAATGGAATAACAACAGGTGAATGTAGTATTTTCTGTCGGGCCATAACCGTTAATTATTTGAACTTTAGGTAAAGCTGCTTGTACCAATTTTACCGCTTTCGGGTTTAACACGTCACCACCGGCCAGTATATATTCCAGCCCAAAACTCGATTGACATCCTTTGCTCCATTCGGTAAATAACCCCGAAGTTAACCACATCGCAGTTATATTTTCTTCTGCTATCACCGAATTCAATCGCTCAATAGTAATAAATTCGTCAGGGAAAAGAACACAACGTCCACCATTCAGTAAAGGACCCCATATTTCCAATGTTGCCGCATCAAAAGCAATATTAGCGCATTGTAAAAATACGGTATCATGATCTAACGTCATAAAATTAGGTGTATGGACCAAACGATTAACCGCGCGATGTGGCGTCATTACTCCTTTAGGCTCTCCTGTTGAACCAGAGGTATAAATTACATATGCAAGTGACGCTGATGTAATGCCTTTAACCGCAATCAATTCATCACTGCTTTGATGATCCAATAATACCTGCTTACTATCCAAAGAAACTAATTGTACCGTGCTAAAAGCTAGTTGTTTCTCAAGCCGCTTTTCAGTAAGAACGACTGACACTGCACTGTCTTCAAGCATATATGAAAGGCGTGATTGCGGGTAATTTGGATCCAAAGGCAAATATGCACCACCAGCTTTTAAAATCGCTAATGTAGCTACCAGCATGTCAACCGAGCGACCAATGCACAAACCAACCAACTTATTTTCGCCTACATGGTATGTGTCTCTTAAGTAATGCGCTAATCGATTAGCACGTTCATTGAGTTCCTGATAATTCAGTTTCTGTTTCCCACATTCTACCGCTATCGCATAAGGTGTTTTGTTCGCTTGTTGCTCAAATAATTGATGAATTAAAGCTTCTCGTGGGTAGCTTGCAGCACCAGCCTGAAAATCAGTTAACTGCTGTTGCAGTTCTCTTTTAGGTAATACAAACCTCGACTGTTCACTACTATCACAACGGCCAGATAATTCAGTTACGATTTTCTCTAATGCAGTTTGCATATAAGCAGAAATACGCTTCGCTGTGATACTCTTTTCAATTTGAAATTCAAGTGAGAAACCTTGACCATGATCATTAACAGAAACACCAAATGGATAGTTAGTTCTTTCTCTCGCATTTAATAAATTCCAATGCTCATTACCATATTGCGAGGTTATATTATCTTCTTTTGCGGCAGAATGACGATAGTTTAATATCGCACTAAATAAAGTACCGTTACCTTGAATACTGCTATAACTTTGTGCCTCAGCAAGTGATACTTGCTCATAGGGCAGCAACGCCTTTAATTCACTATCCACTTGTTGTAACTGCTGCAAAATACTACCTTGCTGCATTTTTACTCTAAGCGGTAAAGTATTGATCATCATTCCCATCATACTATCAATACCTGGCATACCATTCATTCTTCCAGATAGCACAGTACCAAATACAACATCATCACTACCACAACAAGCGGCTACAACCTTAGCCCAAGCTAGGTGAAATATAACCGCAGGACTAAAAAGATGGTGGCGCGCTTGCTCTCTGATTTCAGCACTGAGCAGTTGTGTTAAATTGATGTGCAGATCAATTATATCAATACCGTTCCCTGTCACTTCAGCTAGCTCAAATGGCAAGGTAGGCATCGTCACATCACCCAGTTTTTCACTAAAAAAAGCACTAACATTTAATCTTTCATTATGCGCGAAGGTACGAGCGATAAATTCTCGATACAATCCTTGTGTTGGGACTTCAATTTTCTTCGTAACACATAATTGTTGCAATTCCGTCACTAAGATATCTAAAGAAACATGATCCGTGATCAAATGATGGAAAGTCAGCAATGCATAACACTTTCCATCGAGGTCGCATTCTGTCACCGTAAATTTCATAAGCGGTGCAGCTTCCAAATCCAAGTTATGTTGATGTTCATCAACATAAGCCATGAAGCTCTCTTTCAAAATGCTTTTATCATCAAAAGTTAACGTTGCAATAGGTAATTTTGCTTCATTCAATACTACTTGTAAGGCACTTTCTCTACCTCGCCAAAAAATAGCCGTTCTCAGTACATCATGCCTAGTAATAATAGACTTTAATGCCTCTTTGAAATGATTGAGTTGTACATCATCAACAAACTCAAATGCTGCGGTCGTAACATACGGGTCTTGATTGGTATTCAAAGTATGGACAAACAATACCCCTTCTTGTAACGGCGCTAGTGGGTAAATATCTTGAATGTTGCTATAACCACTAGGCACTTTATTTGCAATTATATCAATTTCTTGCTGTGATAAATCAACCAGAGATAGCATATTTGGTGTAATGTATTCACAATTTTTAGGAATGCCATTTTGTGGTACTTTAAAGTCGTTTACTCCCTCTGTATATCTATCTAAGCATGTCGCCATTTCTCTTAATGTCGGCGTAGTAAACAAAGTATGTACCTGTATATTTCTTCCCTGACTTTGGAGTTTACTAGCGAGTTGCATCAGCAGCAGTGAATGACCACCTAATTGGAAGAAATTAGCTGCTGCACTGACCTGTTCAACATCTAATAATTCAGACCAGAGAGCTGCTAGGTATAATTCCATTTCAGTTTCAGGGGCTATATATTCCCCTTGTAAAGTAATTGTACTCAGCGACAATAATTCTTTCTTATCTATTTTGCCATTTGGAGTAACCGGCCATTGCTCTAACACTGTAAAGCAACTCGGTACCATATGTGCAGGCAAATATTTTTCTAGCTCACTTTGCAATTCTAATATAAATCTCGCAACTTGATTATCAGACACTGCTTGTGTAGGTATCACATATGCAACTAATTGATTAGTGCCACCTTGACGCTTTGTCAATACGACTGATGAATGCACCAGAATTTGTTGATTTAGCCCATGTTCGATTTCACCAAGCTCAATCCTAAAGCCTCGAATTTTAACTTGATCATCAGTACGGCCAACAAATTCTAAATTACCTGAAGGTAAATAACGTACCAAATCGCCACTACGATACAAACGCGGTCCACTGTTAGAATTATCTGTATAGTAAGGATTAACCACAAATTTTTCAGTAGTTAGATCCGGTTTATTGAGATACCCTTTAGCCAATCCAACACCACCAATATATAATTCGCCGATAGAACCAATTGGAAGCATTTTTTGATGTTCATCAAGCACAAATAATGAAACATTACTAATAGGCCTACCAATATGTATATCAGTATCAACTGATAACTTACATACCGTGGCGCAAACCGATGATTCCGATGGACCATATGCGTTATAGAAATCATATTTTTCTGCCCATCGATTCATTAGCTCTTGTTCACATGCTTCTCCAGCCACAATCAAGCACTGCAATGCATAATCATCTGTACAAGCTATATTGGCAAGGAATGCAGGTGGTAAAGTTACATGAGTAATTCCCTGTACCTTAAACAACCGTTCAATTTGGTTTGGATCAAGTCGTTCGCTATCGCTACTAATCACCAAAGTGGCTTCATTTAGCAGTGCCATCACCCAATCCCAAGTGCCTGCATCAAAACTAATTGAAGCATAATGCAATATTTTACTAGTAGATTTTACGTTAAATTGAGCACGCTGGTTTTGTGCCAAATTAACTATCCCTTGATGGGTACACATAACCCCTTTAGGCTTACCTGTTGAGCCCGAAGTATAAATTAGATAGGCTAAATCATCCGGTTGCTGCAAACATTTTATAGAAAAGTTCTGTTCAGCATAATTTGCCCAAGGGGCAGCTTCACTATTCATGATGAGGTTGTTTAGTTCAATTACTTGTAGCTGAGAAAAGTCGAGTGACTGTCTACACAACTCATTGGATAAGACTAAAGTAATACCTGAATCTTCCATCATGTATGTCAGTCTATCACTTGGGTAATTTGGATCTAGTGCAACGTAAGCACCGCCAGACTTTAGCGTAGCTAAAATAGCTATTATCATCTCGATTGAACGATTAAGGCAAATCCCAACATAGCTACCTGGTGTCACATCTTGCTGTTCAACTAAATAGCTTGCGAGCTTATTTGTTTGTACGTTTAATTGCGCATATGTAAAAGATTGTTGACCAAATACCACCGCAATATGATCAGGATTTTTCTCAACACAACGCTCAAATACCTGATGAATCGTCAAATTTTTATCATAACTAACATCGCAATCATTCCAGTCGAATAACTGTTGATTTATTTCTTCTTTGGTTGCCAATGTGTAATCACCAATTAGCATAGTTGGCATATTAACGACTTCAGAAATCATGGTTGTTAAACGGGTAACATGTCGAGAAATATCTTCATCTGCAAAAAAATTACGGTCGAAATTAAACTCAATCTGCACATTATTTATTTTTTCATGACTGCGGACATAAATTGATAAAGGGTGTGAACCATACCCGCTATTCAATGGCACTTTTCGACTCTCTACATTACAGAATTGGTTTTCTGATGGATAATCTTCTACCGATAAATGAATGTCAAATAACTGACCCTTTCCATCATTCACAGGTCGTAACTGACGAATTATTTCATGTAGTGGATATTTCTGATGTTTATAAGCACGTTTCAATTCAGCCGCAACAGCAATAAAAATATCCGCAAAGCTACTACTACGCTCAAATTCCACTGCAATAGGAATGACTGACGCCATCATTCCTATCGTTTTACGTAATTGTGCTGAGCTGCGATTGTGAACTGGCATGCCAATATTAACTAAGTTTCTACCATCACTCATCAAAGAGAAATAAACAGCTATCAAGGTTGTAAAAAAATGAGTTGGAGAGCATCCATATTTAGCGGTTAAAATTTGGATTTGATCAAATTGCTGCTGTGTTAATTCATATTCACATTTAACAAAAGGTTGATCATCGTAACGATTAGTCTTTTTAAGTAGCAAAGGATCCGGTAGTAATTTAAATTTAGCTTGCCAGTATGCTTGATCTTTAACAAATTTATTTGAATTTTTATAAGCTATGTCTTTGTCAAAAAACTTCAGATAAGAAGGACGCTCTGCGACACTGTCAGTTAGATTACCATTTTCATCCATTTTTACGTAAGTTTCACTGAGGTATTCTAGGAATAAGCTGCCGCCAATACCATCAACAACCAAATGATGAAAAATCACACACAAAGCACTCTCGTGATTGGAAATTTTTAACCAATGTAAACGCCATAAACAGTCACCTTGAATATTAAATGGAGTTGCCATTTGAGTTTGACAATAATCGATTGTTCGTTGTTTCGCATCATTATATTCAGAAAAATCAATACACTTCAAAGTATACTTAAATTCTGGGTTAATGTATTGATTGGCCTCAGTCCCTTGACTAACAATATTTATTTTAAACACATCAGTATGAGCTATCACGTAATCCAAAGCATATTGTAGTCGCTTAGGATCTACCTGACCCATCAATTCAAATCGACCGCCAATGTTATACAAGGGAGACTCTGGTTTGAACACTTGATCCATCCAAACTGGCTGTTGAGTAGATGTAAAGGGGTATTGTATATTATTCATTATTAGTCAATCCATGCTAACCGAGCCTCGCAACGCGAAGATCGTGAAACTATCAAGCCCATATTCAAGGCAAACATTTATCTGGTCAAAATACAACTACACTAAGGCAACTGATTCTCTAGTGGCAGCCTTATCAGACGGTCGTAATATTTCTTTCATTTGACCGCTTTCGAATTTTAAAATGCGATCTGAAAAGGTGAAATATTGCTCATCATGACTGATCACAAATACGGTTTTTCCTAATGTTTTAAGTTCAGTTAACAACTCAGAATAGAAGAAATTTCTAAAGTATGGGTCTTGATCTGCAGCCCATTCATCAAAGATATAAATAGGTGCATCTTCCATATAAGATAATAACAACCCCAACCTTTTCCTTTGTCCATGAGACAATTCGGTGGTCGAGAGGATGCCGTTTTGTACCGTTACTTTTTCATTAAGTTTAAGTTTCACTAGGTATTTACGAATCTTATCATCATCAGCCAATATACCTTTCGCATCAATAACTTGATCGAACAAATAAAAATCTGAAAATATAGTGCTGAAGTGACAACGATACTGATCCATATCTAACGTAGATGGCTTGCCATCAAGTCTGATTTCGCCACTTGTTGGCGTATAAAGACCGCACAGTACTTTCGCAAAAGTAGATTTACCACACCCATTACCACCGATCAGAAAAATCACTTCACCACGCTCAACACTCAAATTGATAGGTCCAATAGAGAAGTTATATTCATCATTATCATCTCGACTATATTCATAACCGACAGATTCAATATCCAGATTTGTCCATTCGTACGAAGGTGTTACAGTGCTATTCATATGCTCAAATAAAACATCATTAGAAAGTTGTAACTTTTCAATTTTTTGGCTAGATACGATGCCTTCAGCAACCACTGGAAATGTATTAAATAGCACAGTCATAGGTCCAATCAGATAAACTAAAGTTAATACAAAACTTACTACTACCTCAGTAGCAATACCGGATAAAAACAATTGAGAAGCAAATACTACCGATCCCAATGCAAGGAATAAAATCAGATTAGTCCAATTGCTAAGAATAATAAAAATAAGGTGAGCAGAAATAGTAGACGTTTTGATTTGATCAATATTAGGTGTAACGACATCATTATAGAAAAAGCGTTTACGGTTAAAATTAATATTTAGTTCTTTACCACCATCAATTAACGCACGAAAGTTTTTAAATAAGTTGTCGTCCAGTTCACGTACTGCTTTAAAACGCCCTATCCCAACATTCATTAGTAACTGTGCTACTATCATAGCAAGCACTAACACACCACCCACCCATAAAAACAACTGCCATGATTGATAACCCATGTAAGCAAAGCACAGTAATACTGTTGCCAAATTATAGGCAACATGCGGTACAGCACTCAAGGTTGCTGTAAGTGCTTCAATATCCTTGGTCAAAGTCGCAAAAATACGATGTCCACCCACCTTTTCAATCTGTTCATAACTCGTAGATAGCACCCGTTGAACCATATTTTCTCTTATACTTACCATGATCTGAACAGACAGTTTTGTCAGTATATATTGGGAGATCACACTAAAAGTTAAAAACGCAGTCAAAGTAGCAAAAAATATCATCAACCCTTTAATTGCATCGGACGAGGGATCACTTACTTGCTCAATTTCTGAGTTAACTAACGAAATGATACTAATACCAAATAAAGCACTGACAACACTCAGAAGTGTGGCAATAATGAGTAGTTTTTTGTGTAATAAAACTAACCTGTAAAACATAAAGTAACCTTGTAATAATTATAGATGAGGCAGTTATGCCTCTTCCTTAGACAAAATGTAAAAATCACCAATTCTGACTGTAGTATCAGTTCAGCATCCATGATCTCGAAATGGTTTATCTACGCATCACGCAATTAGCATCATGTTAATACGCTGAGATTTTCATATAATTTAAGCAGATAATAGTCGATTTAATTTCACTGCTAGACGGCTAACATAAGGACTTCTAACCATGGTTACATGCTGTCCTTCCGTCGTGATCATTTTTATGGGTTGCTTTGCATGTGACGCTAACTGCGCTTGCTTTTCATGCCAATAGTCCATACCTAGTTCAGCCGTAATAATCATGCTTAATTGGCCTTGTAACTTATGTTGCGGATAATAATAACGAGACCAATCAACTTGTTGAAAATAAACAGCAAATAAACGCTGTGTTATTGGTAAGTTAATCCACGATAAGAGTTGCTCATCAGAATCTTCAGGTTTAAGCTGTTGGGCATATGACAACATTAAGCCCTGCTTTTCCTCATCACTCATCTGAAATTCAGCTTGGTCATCTGTCGCAACTAAGCATTCACAAAGTAACACCTCAATATTACAATTTAGCGACTCTAATCTAAGTGCTACATCAAACGCCACAGCACCACCTGAGCTATGCCCCATTAAAAATATTTTCTCTGGACAATCAACCAACTCTTTTCGATGCGACAAAATAGCCTCAACATAACTTGATAATAAAGTATCCCAGTCCTCAATATGAGGATCATTAGGGCTCATACCAACTGGTTCAAGACTCATAAATTGTACGTGCGGCATAGCCCTAGCCAATTCCATATAACCACCACTGGTCATCCCTGCACCTGGCGCTAAATAAATTACCACTGACTTCGCAGTATCTGAATCTGTGAGCGATCTAATAGCCTGCCACTCGTAAGCATTATGGTTATCAATAATCACAGCCATAGCTGACAAGGTTGGCAGTTGAACAACTTTGTTAATTGCAATACCTCTTGTTTTAAAAGTTTGATCTATAGATTGCACTAACTTCATCACCAATAATGAATGACCTCCGAGTTCAAAAAAGTTAGCATTGCGACTAATTTTATCACTTGGCAGTTTCAATACATGGGCCCAAACCTCTGTTAATATGAGCTCAGTTTCACCTTGCGGCGCTACATACTCACCCGATATATCAACTTCTTCTGACACGGGTAATGCTTTTCGGTCAATTTTTCCGTTGGCTGTTTGCGGCCACTGTGATAGTAAAATAAAGCGACTTGGGATCATGTATTCTGGTAACACGCTTCCTAATGCCTGCTTTAACGAAGCGAGCAACTCTACTTCTGATGTTCCCTCTACCACCGTTTTTGCGTAAGCAAGCAAACGTTGATTACCACTTTTATCTGTCACCGCCACAACTTGCGCTGAGTCTATCTGTTCATGCTCAGCAATCTGATACTCTATTTCACCCAGCTCTATTCTGAAGCCTCTAATTTTAACTTGATGATCTAAACGCCCCATATATTCTATATTGCCGTTACTGTCATAACGGACTAAGTCTCCCGTTTTATACAATCGGGCACTGCTCCCTAACTTACCCTCATTATAAAATGGATTGGTAATAAATCGCTCTTCGGTTAGCGCTGGACGATTTAAATATCCTCGTGCTAAACCATCTCCACCTATGTGTAATTCTCCACATGCACCTTGCGGGAGCAAATTGGCTTCATCGTCTAATATATACAATTGAATATTTTGGATCGGCTTACCAATCGGTATGCTACTGCCATGTGCCTGCGAACAATCCCAATAACTGACATCAATTGCCGCTTCGGTCGGACCATATAAGTTATGCAGTCCCGCCTTAGGCAGACACGCGTTAAATTGTGTCACATGGTTGATTTGTAACGCTTCACCACTACAAAACACGTGTTTTATTGACTCACAACGCCCTAAGTCACCATGCTCTAACATGACACCAAGCATCGATGGCACAAAGTGCAGTTTAGTGATCCCCGTTTCAATGATTAGCTCTGTTAAATAACTCGGATCTTTATGCCCCTCTGGTTTACTAATGACTAGTTGTGCGCCTTTAAGCATAGGCCACACAAATTCCCATACCGACACATCAAAACTATAGGGCGTTTTTTGAAGAATTTTATCACTGCTGTCACACCCATATTCACGGTCCATCCAATCAATACGATTGTGCAGCGCCTGATGTTCAATTAGCACGCCTTTTGGATTACCCGTTGAGCCTGATGTGTAAATCATATAAGCGAGATTGTGGGCATTCAGTCCTATTTCGCTTGGTATAATGTTTGTTTCACTATAAGTAGAAAATTGATGCTCAGATACACTCCCTAGTTGATCAAGTAATACCACGGTTGCACTGCTAAGCTCTACGTATTCAGTGACCGCTTTCACACTCAATACGACATGTGTATTGGCATCATTAACTAAATACTGAAGACGGGCTGATGGCAGTGCAGGATCTAACGGCACATAGGCACCACCGGCCTTTAAAATACCCCAAATGCCTATCACCATTTCTAACGAACGCTCCACACACAAACCCACCAGACTCTCTGGTCCAACATGGTGGTTATCTCGTAAGTAATGTGCTAACTGATTTGCTTTGGCATTAAGTTCTCCATAACTGAGCGTCTGCTCACCAAAGTGTAATGCTGTATCCGTTGGGTTAGCTGCTGCCTGCGCTTCAAATAATTCATGAATACAAATATCATGCTGATAACTCTGCTGTGTATCGTTCAATGCTGATAATAGCTGATAACATTCTGCTTCATGTACAACAGATAGTGCACACATCGTTGTATTGTGATCTTCAGTCAATGCAAGCACTAACTTCTCTAGCGCAGTGATCATATAAGCTATAATATTTTCTGGTTTAACTTTATTATCTACTTGTAAATTTAAAGCAAACCCTGTTTGCAAATCATCCACCGACAATACAAATGGATAATTAGTACGCTCTCTAACCCCTAATAGTTTTAAATCTGTTTGTTCATCCGTAGCAGCAATGTCGTGAGAGTGACGATAATTAATCACAGCGCTGAATAATGGAATATTACCCTCTAGCCCGCTTTCTCTCATTGCTTCAGATAGCGAAGCCTGCTCATAAGCCAATAATGATTGTAATCCTTCGTTAACTGAACTTAACAATTCAAGTGCATTTTTCCCAGCAAGCGTGACCCGAAAAGGAAGCGTATTAATCATCATACCCAGCATCCGTTCGACTCCAGGCCCCCCCTGAAAACGCCCGGATAAAACAGTACCGAATACGACGTCTTTTTGCCCCGCACAAGCAGCTATTACTATAGCCCAAGCAAGATGAAACATTGCTGCAGGACTCATATCTTTTGCTTGAGCCAAGCAACGGATCCGCTCTGCTAAATCGATTGATAATTTGGTCTTGTATTCTACTATTTCAGTACCATTGCCATTAACTTCACTTAGACCAAATGGATAAGCAGGTTGAGTATAACTACTTAGTATATCGTGAAAATATGCGCTATTGTCTTGATGCTGATTATTATGTAACACCCTAGCAATAAAGTGCCGATAGGGTATTGCATCTGGTAGTTGATGTTGTTGATCTTCATCAAGCAACGCTAACTCTTCCATTAAAATGTCTAGAGATACATGATCTATCAGCAAATGATGCACTTTAAGCACGACATAAATACGCCCATTATCATTCATCGCTTGCAACTGCATCAAAGGGCTTGATTCGAGCTCAATTCGATGTTCACCGTGTGTAACGTAATTTTGAAATACTTGTCTTGGCTGTTGTGTCGAACTGACAGGCAACCATTCTAAATTTAGGCTAACGGATCTTAACACCACTTGCACAGCTTCTGTACGGCCACGCCACAAAATTCCGGTACGCAGAACATCATGTCGCGCGATCATAGTATTAAGTTGATTAAGTAAAATATCTAATAACGGTTTTTCACTAAATTCAAACGCAACGGTAGTTACATAAGGATCACGTCCATCTGTTAAAGTATGTATTGCAAGCATTCCTTGTTGCAGTGGAGCCAACGGATAAATATCTTGAACATTTTGTACTCCACCTGAAACTTGAGCTGTTATTTCATCTATCTCGCTTTGTGATAAATCAATCAAATCCAACATTTCAGGCGTAATATAATCACATTGAGATGGGATCAAGTTATCTGGTACCTGAAAATCATTTCCATTAACACTATTTGGCTGAAGTAGTTCAGCCATGACAGCCAAGCTAGTACACGCAAATATTGCCTGTGTATCTACCTTATAATCTCGTTCTTTTAATTTTGCGATTAACTGAATTATCAGCAAGGAATGGCCGCCTAAAGCAAAAAAATTCGCCTTGGTACTCAGTGTTTCTTGCTCAATTGCCAATAACTCAGACCAAATTTCAACTAATACTTTTTCTTCTTTATTTTTTGGTGATTGATAATCGTCTTCGCTAACAAAGTCAGCCTTAGGCAAAGCTTTACGATCAATTTTTCCATTATTAGTAAGTGGCCAAGCTGTAACAGTCACAAATGCCGAAGGTACCATATAATCGGGCAGTCTGTGTTTAAGTTCACAAGCTAACTGCTCATTATTATAATCTCCATCTTCTACTCGCTGCTGACTTGCCACACTTAATTCAACATACGCAACCAAACGTTTGATTTTATGGTCACTGCTAACTACCACCAAAGCACTTGTTACTTCGCTCAATTGCGTGATTTGTTGTTCAATTTCGCCCAGTTCAACCCTAAAACCTCGAATTTTAATTTGATCATCAACACGACCCATATACTCAATAATTCCGTCGGAATTGTAACGAACCAAATCGCCACTGCGATATAGCTTTTTATAGATATTTGAATCCGTAGCCTGATAAATAGGATTATTGACAAAGCTTTGTTGCGTAAGGTCATCTTTATTGAGATAACCCAATGCTAAACCGGCTCCACTAACACACAACTCACCAATACAACCATAAGGTACCAATGAGTTTTCGTTGAGGATCAAAACCTGATCTCCCCTCAGCGGTAAACCAATAGGTACATTGGTAATAGCATCAAAGTTTGCAGGAATTGAATAACAGCAAGTAAAAGTAGTATTTTCAGTCGGTCCGTAACCGTTAATAAGTTGTGCTTTTGGTAGCATAGCCTGAACACGACTAACAGCTAGTGATTCAAGTACATCTCCACCGGCAAGAATGTATTGCAACGGTAAATCAACTAAACTCTCTTTACTCCATTCGCTAAACAAGCCAGAGGTCAGCCAAAGTGAGTTGACATTATGGTAGGCAATTAATTGATTTAATTGCTTCAGTTCAATGTGGCGTTGAGGATAAATAACACATTTCCCGCCATTTAATAGTGGTCCCCAAATTTCTAAAGTAGCTGCATCAAATGCGACATTAGCTGCTTGTAGAAACACCGTATCTTGGTTTAACGTCATAAAGTTAGGTTCTGTGACTAAACGACTAACTGCCCTATGTGGTACCACGACACCTTTAGGATATCCCGTTGAACCTGAGGTATAGATCACATATGCAGGATCACTTGCTAAAATAGGCTTAGCCGCTAATTTTTCTCGACCATAACGGCTTAAGTCTTCAGCCTCAGGAAGTTTAATAGACATATCATCATTTAATATAACAAGCACAATATCAGTATTTGCTAGAAGAGAACTCAAAAAATCAATAGTAATGACCAAATCCACCTGAGCATCTTCAAGTATATAATCCAACCTCGCTTGTGGATAATCAGGATTTAACGGTACATAAGCACAGCCAACCTTTAACACCGCCAACATAGCAACTATCATTTCAGCCGAACGAGGTAATAACAAACCAATCGTTTTCTGTGTATTCAAATAGCCTTGTTCAGTAAGATAGTGACCAAGACGGTTAGATGCACGATCCAGTTCCCCATAAGTAAACGCTTGCTTGGCACACACAAGTGCAATGCTATCAGGTGCAGCAGTAACACTAGATTCAAATAACTCAGTAATAGTGCGGTACTCCACTAAATCTATTACTTTTGTTTGCAACAAATGTTGCAACTTGTCTTGCTCATCAGGGTGTAACGCCGAAACTTGATTAAGCTCTATTGGTGCCAATTTTGTCGCACTTTGTGCCATCCGTTCTAGCACAATATTTAGCTGGTTATTTAAGCGTGAAATAAACTCACTTTTGAATAACGCTTTATCATAAGTCCAATGTATGTCAATTCCGCCCTCATGAACACTAAGATTAAGCTCAAGATCGAATTTACAAATCGGTGTTTCGCAGGCAACAGGTTCCAGAGTCAACTCTGATAATTCGACTTTTTGAGTTTGTCCTGATCCCACACCAAAATCAGAGTTAGTGGTTAATACAATTTGAAATAGTGGACTATATGCACTATCACGACACACATTTAGCGTTTCAACAATTTGTTCGAATGGCACATCTTGATTAGATTGTGCATCCTTATGCACACTACGAATATGATTCAAATAATCATCAAGGGTCTCATATAGAGTATTTACGCGAAGCACCAATGAATTGACAAAAAAACCGATTAAGGTTTGTAGTTCAGCTTCGCTACGATTTGCGATAGGGGTACCAACTACGATGTCATTGCTTGTAGAAAAACGAGACAGAGCTAAAGCTAAAGCTGCATGCAGTACCATAAAGGAAGTCAATTGATGCTGTTGTGCCAATTGTTGCAATTTATTTGCAACAATACTGGGCAACGAAGTAGATAAGCAGTCGCCGACATATTGTTTTTTATTTGGTCGAATATAACTCAGAGGCAAGCTATGCAGCGCAGGCAAATCAGCCAACTGAATGCGCCAATACTCTAATTGCGATGCCAATATATCACCATGCAGCCATTCCCTTTGCCATTGTGCATAATCTCTGTATTGAATGGGTAGCTCTGGTAACGACTCAGTAAGTTTTTGAGATAGGCTAGCGTACAGAATAAAAAACTCTTTACTCAATACAGCCATCGACCAGCCGTCAGACGCAATATGATGCATATTGAAAAGTAAAAACCCATGTTGCGATGACTCATCTTCAAGTACGCCTAGATTAACATACGCTACACGCAACATAAGATCAGTACTTAGATCAAACGGAGTTTGTGCATCCTCTGTTATCAACTGTTCTAATTTCTGATGTTTTTCCTCACTATTCAAACCACTTAAATCATGACGACTCAAACAGAAATCAGTCTTTTTTTGCACTTTTTGTATTGCTTCACCATTACGATGTAGATAAACGGTTCTCAATATTTCATGGCGACTAATAATTTTAGTAAATACTTGCTCAACAAGGTCTAAGTCAAGCTCACCATAAGTTTGATAGGCTTGTGGCATATTATATTCAGCAGAAGAACCTTGTAGCTGGTCTATAACCCAAAGTCTTTGTTGAGCAAAAGAAAGCTCAACGTGTTCGCTTTTAGCTTTACATAATTTAGGCTTTTTATTACTACGTCCATACAACTGTTTTAAAAAAGTTTTAAGCGCATCTTTATTACTTGCCAATGACTGCTTTAATTGGTTATCCAATTGCTTGGGCAATTTAAGTGTGATTTTATCATTTTCTGATTTAAAAATTACACCTGCTTGTTGAAGCTGTTGAAAAAGTAACTCAACACTCATAGCTCAAAATCCTCAAATTCAATGTTATCTTCCTCAATTACCGATCCTTGGGTGTGAATTGCCTGAATAGAATTGATAAAGCCTGAGATTTGTTGAATATTCTCACAGCGATAAAGATCTGGTATTTGTAGATCAACACCCAATTCTTCATTAATCCTCTGTAACAACTTCATAATCAACAATGAGTGACCACCCAGCTCAAAGAAATTTGCAGTAGTGCTTATAATCGCTGATTCTATTTTTAACAACTCCCCCCAAATTACCACTAACTGATTTTCTAATATATTCTGTGGCGCTACATAACCAGTTTGCATCAAATTAATATCAGCTTCTGGTAGTGCTTTTTTATCAATTTTACCATTTGTCGTTAGTGGCCATTCATTCATAAACACAAACGCAGCTGGTACCATGTAAACTGGCAGTTCAGTCGATAACGCAGTAGCTAAACTAAGCGCCTGTTCACGCTCATCATTCACACTTTGTTTAAGCTCAATATAAGCGACTAGTTTCTTGTCAATTTTGTCAATTGATTTCACCATAACAAGAGCATTTACGACTTCATCCAGACAGTTTAATCGTCGTTGTATCTCGCCCAATTCAACTCTAAATCCACGGATTTTTATTTGATCGTCAACACGCCCAACATACTCTATTAACCCATCCTTGCCATAACGCACCAAATCGCCTGTCTTATACACCTTTCCTTTGCAACCTAAATCGTCACTATAAGGGTTCCTTATAAAGCGACTATCTGTCATCTCCGGCTGATTCAGATACCCTAATGCTAAGCCATCTCCTCCAACACACAATTCACCAATGCCCCCTGCTGGGATTAAACTACCCTGCGCTGATAAGATTAGTACTGTGTCTCCTTGCACTCCTAATCCTATTGGTACTCCCTTTGATAAGTCCCTACCTCGTGGGATAGGATAACAACAAGTAAATGTGGTGTTTTCTGTCGGCCCATAACCATTAATAATCTGAACCCTTGGTAACGCTTCTTGCACTGTTTGTACCGCTTGAGGATTCAATACGTCACCCCCTGCTAATACATATTTCAATCCTAAACTCGGCTGGCATCCTTTACTCCATTCGGTAAATAACCCCGATGTCAGCCACAATGCGGTGACATTTTGCTCTGTTATCACCGTATTTAATCGCTCAATAGTAATAAAGTCGTCTGGGTACAAGACACAACGTCCGCCATTTAATAACGGTCCCCATATTTCCAATGTCGCTGCATCAAAGGCAATGTTAGCGCATTGTAAAAATACGGTATTACTATCTAACTCCATAAAATTTGGTGTATGAACTAAACGATTTACCGCCCTATGTGGTGTCATCACTCCTTTTGGTTTACCTGTTGAACCTGATGTATAAATCACATAAGCCAGTGACTCTGATGTTTGCCCTATCGCTCTGGGTAGATTTTCACAACTGTGTTCTTTCAATTCCATATCTAGGCTATCAACACACACCAATGGCACTTGACTAAAGGCTAATACTTCCGCTAATCTCTGCTCAGTCAACACCACTGTGACCTCTGTGTCTTCTAACATGTATGCTAAACGTGACTGAGGATAATTTGAGTCCAATGGCACGTAAGCTCCTCCGGCTTTTAAAATCGCTAACGTACCGACCAACATATCTACTGAACGCCCTAGACATAATCCAACTAAGGTATTCGCACCTACTTGATATGCCTCTCTCAGGTAATGTGCTAGTTGATTGGCGCTTGCATTAACTTCGCGATAACTCAATCTCTGCTCTTCGCATACCAACGCAATAGCATCCGGTGTTTCTATCACTCTTTGTTCAAAAACTTCATGTATACAAGCTGCTTTTGGATACGTGGCTTCCACTGCTTGATACTGCTCTAATTGCTGCTCTAATTCCATCTTTGGTAGCACTTGTAAGGTGTTTATTGTATGACTTCCATCATTTAATAGCGCTGATACCACACTCTCCAATGTTGTGTGTACATAAGCGGCTATTTGCTCTGCTGCAACACTGCGGTCAATCTGAAAATCAAGTGTAAAGCTATCTCCCTCCCCCCGATCATTAACCGAAAGTTCAAACGGGTAGTTCGTGCGCTCTCGTGTACTGAGTAAAGTCGCATTTCCTTCTTCTACTTCTGATGTACTGTCTACTTTGTCTTGCGCGGTATGACGGTAATTTAGTATTGCGCTAAACAGCGGCGTATTACCCTCTATCCCACTATGACTTTGTGCTTCAGCCAATGAGACTTGCTCATAAGGCAGCAGTGCCTGAAGCGCATTATTCACCATGTTCATGGCTTCAGACACTTTAATATCATGTAGTTTCAGTCTTAAAGGCAAGGTATTTATTAGCATTCCCATCATACGCTCTATGCCAGGCATACCATTCATACGACCCGACATGACAGTGCCAAATACCACATCATCACGACCACAACAGGTACTCAGAACTTTAGCCCACACTAGATGAAAGAGTACCGCTGGACTGCATTGATGCTGCTTTGATAAGGTACGAATTTGTTGCGATTGTGACTCTGTTAATTCGGTACTGTATTGCGTAATGTCATTCCCATCCCCGAGCACTTTAGCAAGTTCAAAAGGCAAGGTAGGCGTATCAACATCCCCGAGTGTTTCAGTAAAGAATTCTGCCACATTTAAATTCGCGGTCTGATGTATTGAACGTGCAATAAATTCACGATAAGGCAGTGGTTTCGGTAACGACGCAGTATCTGACGCGCTTAATTCTGACATAAGGATATCGAGTGAGACATGATCGGTGATCAAATGATGAAACTTTAGTAATGCAAAGTAATGTCCCTGCTCATCCGCCTCAGTAATGGCGAGTTGGATCAAAGGTGCCGTTTCCAAATCAAATCCATGAGGCCCTTGTGTAACATAATTTTCAAAAGCAGTTTTTAAATCTGGGCCACGCAAATCTAATTTAATTACAGGTAACTGAGCGTGTCGCTGAACTAATTGTAACGCTTGTTGACGACCACGCCATAAGATGGCCGTTCTCAAAACATCGTGTCGATCTATTAACCAGCCAATCTGTGTTTCAAAATGATTTAGGGCTTCGACATCATCAAAAACAAAGCTTGCTGTCGTTACATACGGGTCTTGACTAGGGTTAATTGTATGGACAAACAATACACCTTCTTGCAGTGGTGCTAATGGATAAATGTCTTGGATGTTAGTCATATTACCGTTTACGTTCGCCGCTATTTGCTCAATTTCATTTTGTGACAGCTCAACCAGCGGAAGCATTGCAGGCGTAATATTTTCACAGTTTTCGGGGATCATACTATCCGGTATCTGATATTTATCTTGCGAACAAATTGAAGTTGAGATCTCTTCCGCCATCATTGCTAAACTTTCAGCCTGAAACAAACGCTGAGCTGAACACATCAAGTTATGTTGTTGAAGTTTTGAGATTAATTGCATGATCAATAATGAATGGCCACCCAACTCAAAGAAATTTGCAGTGGTACTTATTTTTTCACTTTTGAGTTCTAATAGCTCAGCCCAAAGTAGAGTTAGAAGAAGTTCAACTTCATTTTCAGGCGCAATATATTCTTGTGTTGAAAGATCGCTATTCGGCGCAGGCAATAATTTTTTATCTATTTTACCATTCGGTGTTAATGGCCATTGAGCCATTAACACAAACTGATTAGGTACCATATGACTCGGTATGTTAGCACTAATAGTTTGTTTAATTTTCACCAGAAAAAGATATTCATTTTCTTCATCTATCGTTGTCTCATACGTGAGACAGGGCTGTATATAAGCGACTAATTGTTGTCCACCACTTAGTAATGTTCGAGTAACAACTAACGACGTTGTTATTTCTGTTAGTTGGTTAAGACGATGTTCAATTTCTCCCAATTCAATTCGAAAACCACGTAGCTTAACCTGATCATCCATACGACCAATAAACTCTAAACAGCCATTGTCGCAATAGCGTACTAGATCTCCTGTGCGGTACAAACGCGGACTATTATTAACACCCTTTTCTTTATAGTAAGGATTATTAATAAAACTATCACTTGTTAGTTCATGACGATTTAAATAACCTCGAGCAACACCTGCACCACCTAAATAGAGTTCACCGATACTGCCAATTGGTAACCTTTCCTGAGTAAAACCAAGAATATATGCCTGACTATTGGTAATCACTTTGCCAATATCTGGCACTCGGTTTAGATGTGAAGTAAATCTAGCATAAGTCGAGTAAGTAGTATCTTCAGAAGGTCCATAAAGGTTACAAACTGCAACACCTGGCAAAATATCGAAAATCAAGTTAACTTGTTGCGCAGTTAACGGTTCACCAGCGAGGTTAACCACTTTTAAGCTGTCGGGTAACGCATTTGCCTCCAGCAGAGCTTTCATCGCTGAAGGAACTGTATTAATCATACTTATATCAAGTTTTTGCTCGGTCAATGCCAAAGCATTTTTCACAATCACACTTTGATAACCAAAACATAACGGCAAGAAAATTTCGAATACTGAAAGGTCAAAATTTAACGATGTTGAGGCAAGTACTTTTTCCAACTCAAAATCATTAAATGCTTGTTTAGCCCAGTGTAACATTGCCACCGTATTACGGTGCTCTATCATTACGCCTTTAGGATTTCCTGTTGAACCGGATGTATAAATAAGGTATGCCAAATTAGTTTCATTTACACCACTTTCATCTCGGCTTAAATTACTCTGTGAATAACACGAATACTTACTATCAGATAATCCTATCAGTCCATCCAGCATGACCATATTCGCTTCTGGTAATGTCACTTTGGCCATTACTTCACGTTGACTCAACACCACGGATAATGATGCATCATCAATCAAATAGGCCAAACGCGCTTCAGGATAATCTGGATCTAACGGTACATATGCTCCGCCTGCTTTAAGGATTGCCATCATGGCAATAACCATTTCTAGCGAACGTTCAACGCACAAACCGACTGCACGTTCAGGGCCAATATTATGTTCAAAACGAAGATAATGGGCAAGTTGATTTGCCTTGATATTTAACGCTTTATAAGTAAGTGACTGTCCAGCAAAGTGTAGTGCGATACGTTCAGGGTTAGCTGCTGCCTGGATCTCAAATAACTCATGAATACATAAGTCATTGGCATAACTCACTTTATTGTCATTAAATTTATTTAGCTGAATCAATTCCCGCTGAGTCAACATTTCGACCGAGGCCGTTGCACAATTTTTACTTTCATCCCAATCAGCTAAAAACTGTAAAGTATTTTGTAAATGATCAGCCAAACTTTCGATGTGACCATGAGAAAATAAAGCCATATCATAAGTCCACTCTATCATCCCTCCTTGCTCACTTAAGGTCGCATTGATATCCAGATCGTATTTAGTAAATATTTCTTCACCATGAAGTGGTGAAATAGTTACTCCAGCTAGATCCGTGTCACCATTATCTTTGTGAGTAACACCATAGTCTGAATTAGTCGTTAACATGATCTGAAATAGTGGGCTATGCGCAGTACTACGAGGTACCTTTAATATTTCAACCAGCTTTTCAAAAGGTAAATCTTGATGCGATTGTGCATCTAGATGCACCTGCCTAAGTTGCTCAAAAAAATCTTGAAGTGATTGGTTGCTAACATTAAGCCTTAGCAATAAAGTATTAACAAAAAACCCAATTAGTGATTCTAGTTCCAATTGTCTGCGATTGGCAACTGGCGTACCAATGACAATATCATGGTTATTGCTATTACGAGAAAGCACTAATGCCAGCGCACCATGCATCAACATAAATGGAGTCAGCGAAAAACGTTTAGCCAGTGTCTGTAATTTTATGCAAAGATCTGCGGGGAATTCTCGAAAAACTAATGCCCCATCATAAGATTTAATCTCAGCTCTCGGAAAATCAAGAGGTAAGCTATGCACTATAGGTAAATCAGCTAATTGCTGTTGCCAATAAGTCTTTTGCGACTCAAGTATTTCACCTTGTAACCAATCCCTTTGCCATTGAGCATAATCACTATATTGAATTTTTAATTTAGTCAGTGGATTGGTTTTACCAGCACTATAAGCTTGGTACAAAGTAAAGAACTCTCTGAGTAGTATCTCCATTGACCACCCATCCGTTGCTATATGATGCATATTAATAAACAAAACACCTTGCTGTATTTTATCATCGGGTAAAGTCAGATAACTGACTCGGATCATAAAATCTTTTTCCAGGTTAAAAGTTTCTTTCGACTCACTGGTAACAAATTCAGCTATACTTTGTTTCTGTAACTGCTCATCATCAATGTTAGACTGTACGTGTTTGATAGCAAAATCTTGGACCTCACGTAAAGTCTGCACTAGTCCTTTTTCATTTTGACAAAATATAGCTCGGAGCACTTGGTGTCGCTCAACAATTTTAGTAAATACACGTTCTAATATGGAAATATCAACATCACCAGATAGTTTAAATGCCATCGGCATATGATATTCAATCGAACCACCTTGGATCTGATCTAAGGTGTATAGACGCTGTTGCGCAAAAGAGATCGGATAGTTTGTCTTATTTTCTCTAACAGTCAGCTGACTAACAGAATGGACTTTACTCAATTTTTCTAAAGTATCAATAATGGCCATTTTATTATTTTTAATTTTTGCTGCAATATCTGCTGTAATGGCACCATTCTTTGCCTTTGATTTTAACTTTTCGTTTTCAAGGTATAGCCTGATCCCAGCTCTTTCAAGCTCAACTAGCAGTTGTTTGATATTTTCCATAATGACTGACTAACTCTAATTTATATTTGTTAAATTCTCTTAATTGCAAAAGCAAAAACCTGTTGAACCACATCCTGCTTTTACCCATAAAAATGTATCGTTATTTGACATTCAATAAAGGTATTCTTGACTGTTATGATAAATAGATGGGTTGACTTACCAATCCGTTTCCTCAAACCCTTCTTCGTTATCTGTTGCTTGATAAGATAAACGACTTAAAAGATAATCAATATGCAATGACTGATCCTTTAATACCGTTATAGCGAATAGCTCTTTTATAGAGAACTCAACCGAAAATTGATTACGGATCAAAGTTTCTAATCTGGTTATCAAAATTGAATTGCCTCCCATTTCAAAGAATTTAGCATTGCACCCTATTTCTTCTGGTGCGATACCCAATAACTCGGACCATAAATCAACCATTGTTTGCTCTGTTACTGTTTCAGGTTTTATGTATACTAATTGCGCTGAATCACCAACTAATTCTGGTAATGCTTTTTTGTCCACTTTACCATTTGCAGTCAATGGCCAGCTGTCTATTTTAATAAAAGATGTGGGCACCATATAATCAGGTAAATTGACTGAAAGCTGCGTCTGCACTGCAAAAGTCAACTCGGCCAATGAAAGTGACTGTGATATATCTTTGGGGTTAATATAAGCAACCAAAAATTTAGTGCCATTTTTGGCCTCTTTTACTACCACTAGTGCCGAATCCAACTCATTACATTGACTAAGTTGCGCTTCAATTTCACTTAATTCAATCCTGAAACCACGTATTTTAACTTGTGCATCAATACGTCCAACAAATTCAATATTACCATCCGGCAGTATTTTTGCCAGATCACCTGTTTTATAAATAAGCTCACTATCGCGATGCCCAGTTAAATTATAATATGGGTTAATGATAAACTTTTCGGCTGTCATTTCAGGACGCTGATGATAACCGCGAGCAAGACCGTCACCGCCAATATGTAGCTCACCAATAACACCAGGCGGTACCAATTCAAGGTATTTATCCAAAACATACAAACTCACATTATGTAACGGTTTACCAATCGTTATTTTCATTCCAGGATAAAGTCTTTGATACGAACAACACACTGATGCTTCTGTTGGTCCATAAGCATTATAAAAGGGGTATTTTTCAGACCAAAGGTCAACTAATTCAGGATCACATGCTTCCCCAGCCACAATAAGCCCTTGTAGTGCCAGATCAGACCTAAAATTCATCATTGCAAGAAAAGCAGGAGGCAAGGTCACATGTGTTATTTTTGCATCATATAGTAAATTACCAATAGCCTCAGGTGATATACGCTGGTCTTTATCAGTAATCACTAAGGTAGCACCATTTAATAACGCCATAGCATATTCCCATGTACCAGCATCAAAGCTCATAGAAGCAAAATGTAATACTTTACAGCTAGGTTCAATGTTAAAAGCAACGCGTTGATTTTTTGCTAAATTCACGATCCCCCGATGCTCAAGTAACACTCCTTTAGGCTTTCCTGTGGACCCTGAAGTATAAATTTCATATGCTAAGTCCGTAGATGACAGCTCCAATTGTGTAACTGCTATATTTTCATCACTATATTGCGTGAATAACACATCTTTTGGCGAAAATAGTTCATCTATATTTATAGCTTGATATCCTACAAGATCGATTTCATTAGTGATCGATATTTTTGTAATAATGGTTGTTATACCAGAATCCTTTAGCATATAGTCTAATCGTGCTTTAGGGTAACTAGGATCTAATGGCACATACGCCCCACCAGCTTTAAGTACTGCTAAAGTAGCAATAATCATTTCGAGTGACCGATCTAAACATATTCCAATTAAAATATCAGACTTAACAGTACTATGATCAAGCAAATAATGGGCAAGTTGATTAGCCTTACAATTGAGTTGCTTATAACTCAATTGTTGCTGCTGATATACCAATGCAATTTGTTCCGGAGCAAGGTGGACTTGCTGCTCAAAAAGTTCATGTATACATAAAGCACGTTCATACTCACAAGCATTATTATTCAAAGCTTTAACCAAATAATCACTTAACTCATTTGGCACTACATTTAGCTCTATCGGTGTCTGCTTATTTATATGTGCTATATCGCCTTGCCCCAGGCGTTCTACTAACAAATTAAGATGCTGACTTAATTCCTCTATATGTGAGTGGGTAAACAATGATTGATCATAAATCCAATTAATTTGTAATCCGCCTTCTAAGAGAGAGAACTCAACTTCGATATCAAATTTTGCTATACAAGCATCAGCCAGTAATGGCGTTAATTGAAGATTAGGTAAAATGGGAATAGTGCAATCTTGCTTATCTAGTTGGCCAGTAAAAGAAGCCATCAATTGACAAAGTGGTGCAAGTGCCTCACTTCTAGGCACTTGTAACGCATCAACTAATTGCTCAAATGGTAAGTCTTGATGGCTTTGAGCGTCTAAATGGGTCTCTCTAACATGCGTTAAATAAGTATCAAACGACGCTTGCTCAGTATCCACCCTAAGTGCCAAGATATTAACAAAAAATCCGATCAAAGGTTCAACTTCAACTTGCATTCTGTTGGCCACAGGCGTACCTATAACAATATCAAATGTATTACTATAACGACTAATGGTCAATGCTAATGCCGCATGCAGTAACATAAACGGAGTCATTTGATAATCTGTAGCCATTTTGCACAGTTGCTGAGCCTCCTGCAAAGGCACACGGCTCATTACCATAGCACCTGAATATTGCTTCTCTGCTGGTCTGGGGAAGTCTAGTGGCACACTGTGAACACTTGGTACACTATTTAATTGAGTTTGCCAGTAATCCAACTGCTGTTGCAACACTGTACCTTGCAACCAATTACGTTGCCACTGAGAAAAATCAGCATACTGGATGGACAATTCGTTAAGAGGACTTGGTTTACCTTCTATGAATGCATGATATAAAATAAAGAACTCACGTTTTAGCTGATTTAACGACCAGCCATCCGATGCAATATGATGCATATTAAGCATTAATACTCCTCGAGTTTCAGATAAAGAGATATAGCTTGCCCTTAGCATTAAGTCGGCCGATAAATCAAAAGGAGTTTGTGCATCCTCTAATAGTTGTTGTTTAACTAGTGACTGAGATTGTTGAGCCAAATGACCAAAATCTAGGCGCTGAATGATAAATGGTTGTGCCGGCAGAATGCATTGTTTTGGCCCACTTTCACTTTCTCGATAAACGGTCCTAAGCACTTCGTGCCGTCTAACTATTGCTGTCAAAACCTGCTCTGCACTAATTAGGTCAAATGAGCCTTCTATCTGAAACGCCATCGGCATATTATATTGTGGAGATCCACCCTGAAACTGATCTATAAACCATAACCTTTGCTGTGCAAAAGACAAATCAAATTCATTCTGTTCACGACTCTGCGATAAAATTTGAGGCTTCACTACTTTACTGCTACAACCAATCAGGTAAGCTAATTGCTTAATTGTACTCGACGAAAAAATTTGCTTTACCGTCACTTCAACACTTAACTGCTCGCGGATTTCTGATACCAATCGCACCGATAACAGTGAATGACCACCCATCTCAAAAAAATCATCTGTTGTAGATAACTGTGGCAACTCAATATTGAGCAGACGAGACCAGATCTTAGCAAGCTGCCATTCTGTATCAGTATCAGGTGCAACTAAATTACGATTTGATTGGATAGAAACGACAGGGGGTAAAGCACTTTTGTCTAATTTACCATTACTAGTCAACGGCCATTCAGCAATTACAGCGAATACGCTCGGAATCATATACCCAGGTAGTGAATCTTTAAGTGTAACCTTTATTGTTTCTATTAGAGCATGCTCTTTTGCCTCTGTCTCACATGTGAGACAAGGACGAACATATGCTACTAGTTGTTTATTTCCAGTTACTTCATTAACCTCTACTATAACAGAATCAACATTTTCCAACGCTTCAATCGCATGAACTACTTCACCCAATTCAATTCTAAATCCGCGAATTTTAACTTGATTATCAACTCGTCCAATAAAATTTAGACGACCATCACTATTATAACGAACTAAGTCACCTGTCTTATATAAAACCTCATCATATAACTCAGAGTAAATAAAGCTCTCATTGGTCAGTTTCTGATTATTTACATAACCAAGAGCAACGCCTTGACCAGCAATATACAACTCTCCGACACATCCTAATGGTACTGGAGTTAATCCTGAACTCAAAACATAACAACAAGTATTAGCAATCGATCTACCAATACTTATATCACCTGAATCTTCAACTAATACTCGATAAGTACTTGCGACATGAGTCTCTGTAGGACCGTAATGATTATACAGTTTGCATTGTTGATGAGTAATCAAAAACTGTTGGATATTTTTGGTCATTTTAAACACATCACCAGCGACAAACACCTCTTTTAAACAAGGTAAACCATTACCTGTCGTATTGACATGCTCAGTAATTAAATCAAGCACAGCTGGAGGCACAAATAAGCGTTCAATATTTTGCTGATATAACAACTCAGCCAAATACTCCAACTGATCTTTTTGCTGTTGAGAAATTAATGTTAAACAACTCCCTGTCAGCCAGCTAGTTGCCAATTCTTGAGCTGATACATCAAACGTTAATGGTGTAAATTGTAATGTATTATACGCTTGAGTGATGCCATCAATCTCAGCTTGATGCCTAGCCAAATTTACCAATGTGCCATGCTTTTGGCACACTCCTTTTGGACGTCCTGTAGAGCCTGACGTATAAAGGATATAAGCAGCATCGGCTATCGTTATTTCGGGCCGCTTAACGTTTATATGGTTAATATTTTCATTCTCGAGGATATCAAGCCCCATGACAGCTAATGAAATCGAATTTCCTGGACAATCCGCACTTGAATTACACAATATTAATGCTAAATTTAGCTCATCAACAATATAACTTAATCTATCAGCCGGAGCAGTGCGATCTAAGGCAACATAAACAGCTCCCGCTTTTAATATTGCTAAAACTGCACAAATTGTAGATTGTGAACGTTCACCATATAAACCTATTGGCTGTCCTTTAGTTACTCCATAATTAGCAATTAAAATATCAGCTATAGTGTCCGCTCGTTCATTAAGAGTCTGAAAAGTGAATTCAATATCATTTTTCTTTAATGCAACTTTCTGAGGATTAATCATTACCTGATGTTCAAACATACCATGCATAGATGTGAAGTTAAGAGGTAGCTGTGGCCCTATCGCTATTTTAGCTGCTAAATTATTCTCCTCCGAGCTAAACATTCTTACAGCTGATATAGGTACTTTTTGTAATTTTTCAGACGCAAAATCAGCCATATCTGCAAACGACACTAACACAGACAATAAATGTTGATTTAGCTGTTCTATATGTGCTTTGTTAAACAAAGATACGTCGTAGGTCCAAGCTGTAGAGGCACCATCACTATTTAATGCCATGTGAATATCAAGATCTAATTTAGTCGTGAGATTTACCTCACTCATTGGCTGCAAATAGGCATTTCCCAGTTTCAATTGTTGCTTTTCATCTTTATGTGCTACAAATTGATTATTGGTTGTGAGTAAAATCTGAAATAATGGGCTATGAGCATTATTTCTTGGTACATTTAGCGCTTCTACTAATTGCTCAAATGGAACATCTTGATTATCTTGTGCCTCCAAATGTACCTGTCTGAGATGCTTAAAGTATGTAAGAAGATGGGTATGCCCAGTATTAACCCTGAACACCAGTGTATTAACAAAAAAGCCAATCAGTGGTTCAAGAGTTGCTTCTCTGCGATTTGCAACTGGACTACCGATAATAATATCATCACTACCACTATGGCGACTAAGTACCAATGTCAGTGCCGCATGAAGTAGCATAAATGGCGTTAGTTGACAAAGCTTTGCGAATTGCAATAGTTTTTCAGCAATATTTTCATCTAGTACGGTAGAAACTAAATCGCCTTTATATTGTTTTTCAGCTGGTCTATCATTGTCTAAAGATAATTGATGTAGCACTGGCGCTTCGTGTAATTGCCGTTGCCAATAATCTAACTGGTACTGCAGTCGATGTTGTTTAAATTCATTTTGTTGCCAATGGGCAAAGTCTAAATATTGTATTGGCAAATCAATAAGCGGTGATGATAAGCCTTGTTCAAAAGCCTGATAAATAACAAAGAACTCTCTAGTTAAAACATCCATAGACCAGCCATCTGCAGCGATATGATGAACATTAAAAGTTAAAATACCATTGCTACTTACTTCTTTATTATCTAAGGCAACATAACTAGCGCGAATCATTAAATCTTGGCTTAAATCAAATGCTCTAATTGCTTCTTCACATAAGTACGCTTGCACGGTTTCGTACTGTGATTCGATATCACAAAAATCTTTATAATCTATAGTTAATTGGATATCTGTGAGAACTTTTTGGAGCGGCTCACCTTGATAGTCCTGATAAATAGTTCTTAATATTTGATGCCGCTTAATTACATCATTTAATGTTTTTTCAACAAGCGTAATATTTAGGTGCCCTTTAACATTAAAGGCAATAGGAATATTATACTCACTAGAGTCTTGTTGTAATTTATCAATAAACCACAAACGGCGCTGAGAAAATGACAGAACACCAGAGTTTAAACCTAAACGCTCCGGAATAACTTGAGATTGTTTGTCTGGTACAACAACAAGATTATTTTTGATAGTACTAATAATTTCCGATTTATTATTCTTTAAAAAATTTTTTTCTTCTTCTGTTAAAAACTTAATTTTACCCCTGACCAATAATTTACCTTGTTCATCAACAGTAAGCTTTATTCCTTTCTCTCCGAGCTCTAAAAAAACCTGTTTCATATTATCGCTTTTGTGCAGTCAAGTTAATGAGGAAACATAGCTGACAAACAGGTCTATGCCTATGAAAAATCGATATTTATTAACAAACATTACATACTACAGATTATAAGGGTCTGCATCTAAAATATATTAGATTTCAATTGGTTCGCTAAATTAAACTAGAAAAAAATACTGCCTTTTAGAACTTGGCTAAACCATATTTATAAATTACGACAAGAATATTTTTACGTGTGAAGTAAATTATTTAGAACTAACTTTAACTTTGTTATATGTCAAGAACATTACATATTCTCTTTATAATAGGCATCTAATAAATATAAATTACAGCTAATGATTAACAAAGAAAAATATAGATATATTAAATTCTACTTACAAACTACTTTGCTCTCATTTAGTAAAGTAAAAGAAGATGAAGGGCAAACATAAATACCATTACAACCATCTTTATTGCCAAAGTCATATGCTATCTTAAAAATATGATGTATCAAATGTACATCAATGTTTTCTGATGTTATCTCTTGCAAATTTAAAAGAGTGCTAAGTTCCGTTAATGCGTCATTACCCATCTTACTAGTCCATGTTATAAGTAGTTTACAGAATGCTTTCTTATTATATATATAATAAGAACCTTTTAGCTACATTTTTTACAAAAAAAATAACTCCATAATTGATAAAGAAAAACAGGTATTTTCATGCATGTTCATAGCTGAAGAGACTATTCCATTATGCGCTTTATTTTTCAACTAAAATAGAATGGATAAAAAAGTAGCCAGGTAAATATAAGCTGATCCACGGTTTGTCGAGAGCTTCATCGCAACACAGGTAAATGTGGTTATCGTTTCAAACACTCACAATACTTATGGTAGTACCACATTTTTAATGAGGGTTAGTAGTAAAATCTCTGTCATGTAATTGCTTCAACTTTTGTATTGGTATAATACCGCCTAACCCGATGTTAGATCTTTCATCATTATAAGGCCATAATCACTCTGTGGCTTTACCTTGTAACTCACTAATATCACTGTAGGTATAGTGACTTAACCAATCATAACGCACTGTCTGATTAAAATGCTCTATATAGGCATTCTGCTGTGAGTTTCTAGGTTGGATAAACTGTAATTTAATATAATTACCTCGTGCCTAGTCAGTTAATTTATGACTAATATATTCAGCCTGATTATCACATCTGATGGCTTTAGGTCTCCCCGCTATTCTATAACTTGATTTAATAAACGAATAACATGCTCGACTGGCAATGATAAATCAACGTCAATCACCAGTCTTTCTCGGTTAAAATTATCAATTACATTAAATAAATGAAACGCTCTGCCATCTGAGAATTGTTCAGCATTCGATAATAAATTTAGGTACTGATAGTGGCTCTGGCTTTTCGCTCTTTAATCGTTTATTTGGTTTTATACTGAGATTTAATTCGAGTTCACAGTAAATACTTTGAACTCACTTATGGTTCAATGTATAGCCTTTACATTGCGTAAATATAAAAAGCATAGGCCACCCCCCCCAATTACGCTGCCATTCGCTGAGGCCTAGGGTGTGTTGACCTTTCGTGATTGATTTTACAGCAGCATGTTTGATATTTAGGCAAGGCAGAGCCTATGTAGTGTGGTTATTCCCCATAAATAGGCGATAACGCAGCATAAATGCCAAACATGCGCTGTCCTTGGGTTCTGCCTAGGGGCGATTAACTCTTTGTTGCTCGGTTTTGATTTAGCCCACTAGGTTACAAACCTCACGCCGCGATTAAATCGCCCCTAGATTGAACACATTTTAATCCTGAAAGGTCAACAGATGTATGGACTCCCACTTCCCTCAGGAGTAACGTAATAAGCGATAAAACTTTTACCAAGGAGCCCATACATGTTTGATTGTAATGTAATCACAATTGATTTAGCAAAAAATTTATTTCAGGTTTGTAAAACAGATAAGAATGGACATGTTATTTATAACAAAGCAATCACGAGAGCTAAACTTAAAGAATTGTTAATTAAAGAGAAGCAATCTTTAGTTGCTATGGGATCGTGTGGCGGAACACATTATTGGGCACGCTTTGCGAAACAGGCTGGTCATCAAGTAAAAGCGATTAATGCACGACAGGTAAAAGCATTCCGTCAAGGGCAAAAGACAGATGCGAATGATGCGCTGGCTATTTCTGTTGCGGCTCGCCTGCCTCATATTAAAGGAAGTCGTTTACTTTCAGCCCATGAGCAATGCCTGCAAGGCATTGAATGTATGCGTGATTTATTGGTCAAACAAAAAGTAAGTTTAAGTAATCAACTCAGAGGCTTACTTTTGGAGTTAGGGTATCCAATAGCTCAAGGCGATACCCCGTTAATTCACGCTATACCTGAGATACTAGAAGAGGCAGAAAATAGTTTAACAGCCTCATTTCGTTTTTCAATTCACCTCCTTTTTAAACGCTTTAAGGAGACAATTGAAGAAGCAAAGCTGATTGAAAAACAATTGCATGAAATAATTAAAGAAGATAAAACATGTAACCGCTTACAAGCCTTAGAGGGAGTCGGTCCAGTCTGTGCAATTTTGATAAAAATAGCGCTAGGTAATGCAACACATTTCAAAAGTGGTCGAGAAGCCGCCGCATGTTTTGGTCTAACACCAGTACAACATAGCAGTGGGGGTAAAGAAAAAATAGGCGCGATATCTAAAGTGATAGGAAATAAGAAGCTGCGAAGTGCTTTGTTTAAAGGTGCATTAGCGGTTGTTTCCCAACTAGAAAAAAGAGAAAGTCGCAGTGAAAAAGATGTATGGTTGAAAGCATTAACCGCGCGTCGAGGAAAGAAAGTAGCAGCCATTGCTTTAGCGAATAAAACGATAAGAACGGCTTTTGCAATGCAAAAGCATGATAAAGAATACCAGCCACAATTACTTGCGGCTTAAAATTTGTCAATAAGAGCGCTTAAAATAGGTAAGACCAACCTTCAATAGACTGTTAGGGCCTGAAGTTTCATAAACTGCTCAACAGAAAAGTCATGAAGGTGCGAATACATAAGAGGCCAGAGGTAGCCCCTCAATTTGAGCCCGTATATAAGCTAGCATCTAAATTTATTTTAACTTTTTCTTTTTGACATTGACGGAGAGTCCATATAAGGCCCTAGTAACAAATCGGCTATCTAAGGTTTTCATTACTCAGCTTTGACGAATATCGACAACACGCTTCACTTAGCATAAACGTACGGCATACTAACGAAATACTCATTTTTTGAGTATTAACGACTTCATGTACAAGTTGCTTTCGCTAAGAAGTCTTTACCACTTTATTGCCATGGCTCCATGAATGACTCCGGCCTTAAGGCGCTCCCAAGCATACATTTTTTTTAGCGCCGGTTTTGATCTGCAAGCTCTTTCATTCTCGTCATTAAAGACACATTTATTATTTTTCGGGAGGATTACGCCACCACACTCAGCATCTCATTTATAAAAGGTTAAGCTACGCATACCATGTTCACAAAATAACTCAGAACGTATAGTGCTTGCTTTAAAATAGCGAAGATGTGGCTGTTAGTAAAATGTGATTTTTTCATAATTTTCTCTATATTTACAATAAGAGAAAATTCTACATTTGACTTCTATTATTTTTCGGGGAATTGATTACCTTATTCTTTTTAAACTTTATTGAGGTAATCCACCAATTTATTTAACGCAGCACTTACTGATTTTTTATCCTTCCAATCCAGTGAATCCCAATCCACATTAATATCCATTTTAGTAACATCCTGAGTTAATAGCTTTTTTAATCCACTCTGGGAGTTTAATGATTGAATAGTAAATGAAGGCAGAACTTTTTCTGATAACTTTCTAATCCCTTGTATCTGTTGTTCAATCAATTTCGAAATTGCTTTTTTATCAAGTACATCAAGGGTTGATTTTACGTGTTGTGTTTTATAATTACTCTCTATCGATAGTATAAGTTTTTTCATTTTTATAAATGAATAACTGCAGCCATTTTCATAGGCTATAGTCACTGATGGATAGCGAACAAGTACATTGTAATTATCATATGCACCCATTGAAATACCAAGGGTTGAGACTATTTCTCTTATAGTTAATCGTGACATACCAGATAATGCCCTAACTTTATTAAGAGTATCAATTTCAATACGGGCATTTAAAAAAGCTTGTAGCTTTCCATATTGAGGTAAGTCTTCTCTACTTGCATTTTCTTGAAACTGCTTTACCTTTGTCAATAGCGGCTTTGTATCATAAACTTTGAACTGAGCTACCGCTCCATAGCCTTTGGCATATACCAATGCAAAAAACCGTCTATGTCCAGTTAAAATTTGATATTTTCCATCTTCAAATGGAAACACTGTTGGAACTTGTATCATTTCAGATACTGAAATGTTGTCTCCTAATTCAATGATTGAATTTATCGTTTGTGAGGCTCGCTTTCTGTCTTCGTTACTTCGCGTAATACAATTTATAATCACTGACTTACCAATCAAAACATGATCTTCAGCGTGATACAACTTGATAAGTTGCCCTTTACTTAATTTACGTGCAACAAATAGCTTAGCGTGCTCATCATCTATAAAAATCGACGGTAAAAACCTTCCATTGGTTGGATCGGGTGCTACAGAACTAAAAAAAATACTTTTATATTCAAATGATTCATCATTTAATTTTTCTTTACTATTTAACTTATTTAATAGCATTTGCTCTAACATAGCTTAACCCTTTAAATGCCCTAGTCTAAAGTTAATTACCATGACACTAAATAATGGCATCACAAAAACTGGTCTACGTCGAAACAACCTAATGAAAGTCTCAGCTTATACCTCTTAAATATAATAGCGAAATAGTGATAACTTTTCTACTCAATTGTTACATAGAAATGACAATTATTAATAATATTACTTTTAAGTTCTTATTGTTTTAGCGTACCGGAAATCTTCCAATTTTAATGGCTGCTTGCAGTAGAATATCAGCTTTGTCATAGCTAAGTTTTTTATCGGTGTTATTGCGCCTAGACCATTGCTAAACCGTTCGTTGTTATATGTCCATAATCAATCTGTGGTTCTATCTTATAAATCACTAATATCATTGTAAATATTAAGATTTACCAAGCTGAGTAAACCGTAATTCAATATTATTATCTAACGCCCAATTTGCTAATTTATCGCTCATATGGAGATTACCATCAGTCTTGAACCAACAGATATTTTCTCAGGACTCCATTTTTATTTTACTATCAATTGATAATAATCGTGTTGGTGGTGTTTACGGGCAGATAAGTATGGCGTGTTTTAAAGGGTAACCACGCCTCCCTATGTTGCGATAAAGCTTTCGACAAACCGTAGATTGATGGATATTTAATTGCTGAGCCATTTTATTTGAACTCAACCCTGTACTCTTTAAGGCATAAATTTGGCGGCGTGGGTCAGTTGTTTATATATTTTCATTGTTATATATCTTGTCGCAGAAAAAGCGAACAGTCTATATTCAACTGACCACTTTTTCTATCCATTCAAGTTATGTACTTACTATTTGAATCCAAGTAAATTTTGATTTGACTGCATAATTTTTTTAATAAAGCTAAATGATTGCCCAGGGTAGAGTATTATATCTTCAACTAAATACTGAGCCTCTTGTTGGGTTATTTCTAGGCGTTTCATTAGATTCACTTTTGCTTGTGGTAAAGTCCAAGCATGATAGTGAACACCAATATCTGATTCCATCATTGCAAGCATAAGCATTTTATCTTTATCAGACATACTCATGTTGCTCGCCATCGTAGGTAAATCTTGATAAGCAGATTGCCAATCAAGCCCCTCAATTGGCTGCTCATCTGACAAATACTGAACTAAAAACGATGTTTGATGAGAAACCGATAATGTGTATTCAAACGCTACAATGCTTAAGTGCTTTATTTGTTCATTAACAAGAGTGACCCATTCGAGCGGTGAATGAACTTCGCCACTAAAATAGTTAAGTTTACTTTGATACCACTCAGTCCCATTAGGTAACCCTCTTAAACCCAGGCTACCGCGAGGCTTGTAATTAGCCAAATAATCGCTAAAAGCTCTTATATGACTTTTAAGAGGTGGTTGAATACCATAACTGTCAATCACACCCAATAGATAGCTTTTCAGCAGCTGTAGTTCTATTTTATTTAACTTTAAATTGCTTTGCCTAGCGTTATCTAATGTGCTTTGATTTAGTTTAAGCCAAGTGACAATGTTACCTACCTCTTTACCTGAACTATTTTGCTTAAGCATATTTGTTAATACATTAACTTGAGCAGGCCAAGGAAAGTAACGCGCAGGAAACCGCTCCGCGATTACAAGGTAATTAACCTGTGCAATTTGGTTCGGCTTGATTTGCATCCCCATCAAATTTTGATAAATAACATGGCGTTTATTAAGGTAAGCATCAGAAAAAACGAATTGCTCATTAGTCATTTTTTCACTACCAACACCATTAGTTTGCATCAGTGAAATATTCAAATCTTTTAAAGCGCTTTGCGCTTCTTCAAATGAATTATAGCCCTGCTCCTGCCTAGAGCATGCAACTAAAAACAAGCATAATAAAAAAGACAAAAAGAATGTTTTATACATAATAATTCCAATAAAAAAAGCCCCAAAGGGGCTTTTTATAGATTACTAAAATAAATTAAAGTTAAATTTTAACACCGTTGCGAGCGGCTTTATCTTTAATATATGTAGCCCAACCTTTCGCAAACTTACGTGTGCGAGGATCGTCCATTGCTTTTGTAATAGCAGCATGAGCTTGCTTATACTTACCTTGATAGTAATACGCTTCAGCTAAATCTGAGTAAATTGTGCCCTTTTTATCAGAGCCCAATTCTAGTGCTTTGTTCAAACGAACAACAGCAGCACTGAACTTCTCAGATTGTAAAAGTAACGAACCTGCTTTGCGGTAAAGCTCAGCATCTTCATCAAATTTAGCAGCCTCTTCGTAATACTTAGCAGCTTTTTCTAAATCTTTAGAGCGATGGTAATTACTAGCAATCGCGCTAACATTTTGCTTAGTACGTTTTACTTTCTCTGTTTTAACGGCCTTTTCAAGTGTTATAGCTGCTTTAAAAGGGATTTCGTTTATAGAGTAAAAGTTAGATAAGACTTTATATTCAACTTCATTTTCAAAGTAACCATTATTGTATGCAACTTCCATAGTTGCTAGGCCTTTTTGATAGTCTTCAGTTTGCAGGTAATATTTACCTAAACTAACCCAAGCTTTTTTATCATCTGGCCATACACGAACAATTTCTTCGCCAATTTTAACCATGTTTGCATAATCTTTAAGTTCAAAATATGCACCTAATTTTAATTGGTAAGGGCCTTTATTTGGCTCTTTTTGAAGTTTTATTGCCTTATCGGCTGGTTCAAAAACATCACGGTATTGTTCTAACTGATAGTTAGCTTGAGCTATACGCGTGTAAACTGTAGGATCTTCTTCACCTGTGAAGTCCATCCAAGCTACATAAGCTTTTTTGGCTTCTTTGTACTTTTCAGTACCAGCAAATAAATCACCTAACAATTTTAATGTTTGTTCCTGATCAGCAAAGTTCAAAACATCAGGGGCAACTGCTTGCTTAGAATATTTAATCGCATCGTCATACTTTTCTTTTTGAGCGTACATGCTACCTAAGTAACGATTTACGGTCGCTTTATCAAAGTCATTCGAAGGTTCGATCTCTCTAAGCAAAACAATTGCTTCGTCAATTTTTTCTTCGTTGTACAAGTCAAACGCTTTAATTACTTTTTTACCAGTACGCTCGCCCATGATTTTAGTTTTTGCTTTTTTACGCTCTTCAATCTTTGCGTAATCTGGCGCTGCTAAAACAGATGCACTTAAAGTAGCACCCGACACAGACATAAGAATTGCAAGCGCAGTTACTTTAGAAAAATTTCTCATTACTCGCCTCCTTAGTTGCCTTGGTTAAGTTTAAAGTCTAATTGAACTTGTAAACCTGGTTGTTTTTGTGGTTTTCCGTCAATGATCTTAGGACGGTACTTCCACTTACGCAGTGCACGTTTAGCTTCACGGTCAAAGATACGTTTTGGATCGGCGTCAATCACTTCAACGTCAGTTACTCCACCTAGCTCATCAATTGTGAATGAAAGTTGAACCCAACCTTCTTTACCATCACGTGCTGCTTGCGTTGGATATTTTGGTTCTATACGAACGATAGGTGTCGCATCACCATCTCGTCCAAATGCACCAGGACCACTTAGTCCACCTGCCGAACTACCAACATCAATGCTTCCCATATTAAATGACATAGCACCAGGATTTGGATTATTATTTTCCGGCTGTGGCGGCTGCGGTTTAGGCGGCTGCTTTGGCGGTGGCGGAGGCGGAGGCGGTACACGCTTCCTCTCCTGCACCTTAGATTCAGGCGGATTCGTCATTATTTCGACTATGATCTGCTCTTTTTGTTCCGTATTACGGTCAGCCCCACCAGAGATGAGGAATGCCATGAAGTAGAACAAGCCGAAAGTAACTGCCCCACCTGCAATCAGTGAAAACAGAAAACGAATCATTACTGATCTCCAGCTATTGAAATTCTCAGGTTGTCGCCCGTCGCTTTAATCTGGTCCATAACTTTAACCACTACACCATGTTTTGCTTCTTTATCAGCCTGCAAAATCACAACTTCAGTAGGTTGTTCTGCTAATAAACTTTCAATCTTTGCTGAAATACGCTCAACATCAACTTGCTGCTTATCTATCCAGATTTCGCCGTTACTACGAATTGCAATAAAAATATTAGCATTTTTTTGCTTAGTAGCCTGGGCTGCTTTTGGTTTATTGACCTCTATACCAGCTTCTTTAACGAACGATGTAGTTACGATAAAGAAAATAAGCATGATAAATACGATGTCAAGCATCGGTGTCATATCTACCGCTGCATCTTCTTCTTCACGAAAACGTTGTTTACGTGCCATATTTAATTCTCTCTCTAGTGATGAGGCATACTATCTATAAGTTTGGCTTTCACCATTTTAGCTTTTGTCTCAAGACGTGAGCTAAAAAACACTCCAGATAATGCCGCAACCATTCCAGCCATTGTCGGTATTGTTGCCATTGAAATACCTGATGCCATTAAACGTGCGTTACCAGTACCTTGACTAGCCATAGTTTCGAAAACCGAAATCATGCCAGTAACAGTACCCAGTAAGCCAATTAAAGGACAAACAGCCACCAATGTTTTAATCAACAACATACGCGCATCTAACTTCTCAGATGCTTCAGAAATCCATGCTTCACGAATTCTATGTGCGTACCAAGACGTAGTGTCTTGGCGGGCATCCCACTTTGCTATAATTTCTTTCGCTGTGCGAGGAAACTCTGCAAGTAAGAACCAATAGCGCTCAATCATTAAAACCCACATAAGAAAGAGTGCCATTGCGACCACGTATAAAACCTGGCCGCCTGTGCCAACAAAATCCCTGATAGATTCCCATATCTCCATCAGGACTAGCATTAGGCTTTCTCCTTCTCCGCGTGAGTAGCAACGATACCCGCGCTTTGCTCATCTAGGATGTGTAATACCGACTTACTACGACCAGCTACTAAAGCGTGAAGTAGAATTAGTGGTAGTGCAGCAATTAGACCCAGCGCTGTTGTAACAAGTGCTAGAGAGATATTACCTGCCATGATCTTCGGATCACCCGTACCGAACAATGTAATCGTTTGGAACGTCAAGATCATACCTATTACTGTACCTAAAAGACCTAGTAAAGGTGCAATTGCAGCAAGAATCTTGATTATATTGATGCCAGCTTCGATGCGTGGCGTTTCACGAAGAATAGCCTCATCAAGTTTAAGCTCAAGGTTTTCAACATCTTGATTTTTGTTATCATGGTACACTTTAATAATACGACCCAGTGGGTTATTAGTATTTGGTGTAGCAACGTTTTTAAGCTGGCTCTTAATCTTACTTGTAGTAAGCGTCAGGTCAACAAAGCGAATAAGAGTAATTAGCATACCTAAGCCTAATAAAGCTGTGATGATATAACCAACTACGCCACCTTGATGGAAGTATTCCATAAGTGTCGCTTTTTGAGTATTGATACGTAAAATCGCACCACGAGTCGGATCGATGTAAACACCAGCGTAGCTATCTGATGATGTATTCTCAAGCGCTGTAATACCGTCTAAAATATAGCTATCAGGCTGTTTACCTAAAGGTTGGATAGACTTTGTCTCTGGTGAATAAATCAAGTAGCCATCATCTGTAACTAAGTTAAAGTTACCGATACGCGTTACTTTTTTCATTGATGGGTTACCATCAAGACCAGCAACCTCTGTTTCAAAAGTTGAAACTTTAGCTGATTCAGTCATCTCAGTTTGAAGTGAAATCCACAGTTCTTCTAATTCGCGAACTGTTGGAAGTTCTTTAGCAGCTGCTAATGAACGTAGTATTTCTGCACGGCCAGGCTTTTCAGCACTAACTAGTGATGCTTCAATTGAACCAATAGCGTCTTGAGCTGCACGACGTACAACACCAAACATTTCACCTAAAGTACCTTGAGCGCTTTGAAGAGCTTGCTCTTTTTCAGCTAAAGTATTTTCGTTTTGTGCATACTGTTTTGCAAGGCTAACACCACGAGCTTTTTCTGAAGCAAGTTGGCTTTTCGCTTTGTTAAGTAATGCTTGCTTGTCAGCACGTTCTGATAAGAACTCTTGCTCACGTTGCTTGTTAATTTTACCTTCAGAGATACGCTCTTGCTTAACTTGCTCAAGAATTTTATCTAGAGCTCCAGTATTTGCATGTGCATTAAGCGCGGTACCTGCAGAAACAGTTAGTACTGCTGCAACAGCAAAACCTTTAAATAGTTTCTTCATTATTGATTACTCCGCGCCAAAAATTGGTAGTTTAACAAGTTCTAATGTCGCTTGCTTACGCGCCATACGAATCACTTCTTTAACAGGTTTTAGGTATTCTTCACCTAATTCTTTCCACTGTTTTGTGTTGTTATCCCACACCCAAGCATGTTTCAAGTCAAAAGACTGAGCAACGTAAGTGATACGGCCTAGTTGACCAATATCAACATTAATGCTTTTACCATCAACTTCTAGTGTACCTTGCGAAGCTGAAACCAATGAGCTATATGCTGTTTCAATTGTGTATGCTTCAAGTACTTGACGGAACTTTTCAGACGTCGTTACAGACGCAGAGACCATTATTTCACGAAGTCTTTCTACACGTGCTAAACGTGTTTCTAGATTAAATGGAACGTCCGCTTTGATGAATTGCTCAAGCGTATCGATCATGCGATACATCAAAGGCACAACGTTTTGTTTAGTGCCGTCAATAGTCGCTATTTGACGATCAAACGATTCAATCGATGCATTTTGGCTATCAACCAAACGTGACACGTGATCGTTATACACTTTCATAAGTTCAGTCTCATCAACAATACCACGGTACTCAGCGATTAGCTCTTGAGTTTGACCGTATACATTGTCAATTTTAGTTTGAGACTTAACAGCAGCCTTTTGAATTTTTTGACCTGCTTTTTGCACGTCATTCAAAGGATCTGCAATCACATTGCTGCTTGCAAATGCAAATGCGCCAACCAACGCAGTTGCTACAAGACTCTTTCTGATTTTAACAGACATAGTTCCCAACCAATTAAGTAATGTTACTTTTATAATTTAATTATCCCCATAGGGAACAACCCTGATATCTTTTAATAGATATCAACCTTCCAATAATGCTAAATGCAATAAGCGCTGTCAACTTGATGTTTACCAATCAACGTAAATAAATATCCCACCTCAAGGCTACATTAAAGTATTAACACTTAAATATTAACATTATTATAACCAACAACTTCACTAACATTGCGACTAAAGCCTTTGAACAGGTATGTTCATATTAATTACCTTCATAAAAAAAAACATAAATGCAACATTTAGATAAAACTGAATTTTAACTAAAAAAAAACAAAAATAAATATACGCATATATTAAAAAAGTTATCTTTCAGACAATATCTTCACTTTTTTACTCATTTAAAACCTTTTATCTTAAAAAATGAACACTCTATCGCACAATAAAACATCTCTCAGATATTTTTTATCCATTCACATACCCACACTCAATATGAAGCCTAGCACTTAGGATTATACAAGGAGTAAATAAACTCAAGCTTGAATAATAAACCTCTCTCAAGTGGCTAACTATTGACACGTGAATTCGCTTTACTATCTCTAAAAATCACCTATTAAAAAGTACCAAGGATATTTTTAATAGGTATGTTAATAAACTTAGTAAGCAGAGTTTAGGCTAAATAATGAATAAAGAACTACCTGATAAAAAAGATATAAAGGAATAGTTAATAACAAGACAAAATTACAATATATAGTTGTTCTATCATGAGCAATTTTCAACCAATCTGCTTATATATGGGGTCTATTTAATGTTAAGAAAATTACGCTAGAACTAGGCAAAAATTTTTATATCTAGTTGTTCTAAATACAAAATTTTTAACGACGTTATAGTGCAATTTAATTCGTTAAATTGATCAAAGATTTATGCAGTTTGGTATTACTTAATTCACTAAAATGATCGTATAAGAATAAAGTTATTATATTTCAAATCTTACTTTGCTTACTCGGATGATTTTGTGAGTAACTTTGTAAATATTGAATTGAGTACAATGCAATGCTGCTAAAAAATGTTAGACGATTTTATAGGCATAAGAGAAGTATATTGAAAAATGTTTAATGGCTTTAAAATAAGATAATAAGGAATATTAAGAAGGGGAATTATGGTGAAACAGATAACTGTTTCACCAAGATGAACGAAGGTTCACATAATAAATTATGCTGCTTCTACGTTCTCAGCTTCAGGGCCTTTTTGACCTTGCTTGATGCTGAATGTCACTGCTTGACCTTCGCTAAGAGTGCGAAAACCAGAACCAGTGATTGCGCTGAAATGTACAAACACGTCAGGGCCATTTTCTTGTTCAATGAAACCAAAGCCTTTAGCTTCGTTGAAAAACTTTACTTTACCAGTAACCGACATACTAAATTTTCCTGTAAGTCAATAATTAAAATTCAGCCATATAATTATGGCAATATCCTCCCTGAGTCATGCTCAAAAATATGGAGGTACAGTACAGGAACAAGTAATAACCTAACCGGTAACCTTAAACGCAGCACAATATCCGTAAATTCAATACATAAAAACTCAAAGCAATATAAGACTAACACATTATTTTTTTTTTCGCTCTATTAATTGAAAAATATTTATTATAAATAGGTTCTTGCTTTGAAACATATTTAAATGGCTATTTTGCAAGCAAAAGTAAGGTGGGTTATAGTTAATTACTATTAAAATATTTAACTATAACGTAAAAAATAGCCTTATTTTATTCTTTTCAAAAACCATTGGCCAAGTGGCCGTTGACCTCGATTAATTATTCAACTGACCAATTAATCGTATCTTCAGCTTTAATAGGTACAACTTCAGCGTCACCTAAAGAGTAGCTCGCGGGTACTTTCCACGGTTTTTTTTCTAATGTAATGGTATCTGTATTTCTTGGTAACTCATAAAAATCAGGGCCAAAGTGACTTGCAAAACCTTCTAGCATATCTAATGCATTTGCGTCTTCAAATGCTTCTGCATAGAGCTCAATTGCCGCATGTGCGGTATATGCGCCAGCACAGCCACAAGCAGCCTCTTTTTTATCTTTATAATGCGGAGCTGAATCTGTTCCTAGAAAAAACTTTTTATTACCACTTATCGCAGCAGCCATCAACGCTTGCTGATGAATATTTCGTTTCAATATCGGTAAACAATAGTAATGAGGACGGATCCCACCCGCTAGCATGTGATTACGGTTATAAAGTAAATGATGCGCTGTGATTGTTGCAGCAACATTAGCTGGTGCATTTATTACAAACTCTACTGCATCTTTGGTTGTAATATGTTCTAGAACAATTTTAAGTTCAGGAAAATCACTTACAACATCTCCAAGAACTGTTTCTAAAAATACTTTTTCACGATCAAAAATATCGATAGAAGAATCGGTTACTTCACCGTGAACTAATAAAAGCATACCCACTTCTTGCATTGCTTTTAGCACTGGGTAAATATTTTTAACTGACGTAACACCCGAATCAGAGTTAGTTGTCGCACCAGCAGGATATAACTTAGCTGCAACTATCTGAGAAGTTGCTTTTGCTTTTTTTATTTCTTCAGGTGTTGTTTTATCAGTGAGGTACAACACCATTAATGGCTCAAAATTACCTTGTGGTTTAACTGCCATAATACGCTTTTTGTATGAAAGTGCAGTATCAGTACACGTAGCCGGTGGAACTAAATTTGGCATAACAATGGCGCGACCCATATAGCGACTAATATCGCGCACGGTATCCTCTAGCTGATCGCCATCACGTAAATGGACATGCCAATCATCAGGGCGAGTGATCGTTAATGTTGTTACTGAACTTGTGTTATTACTTGTCATCATCTTGTTCCACGGCTGAATTTATCCGATCATAGGCATTTGATGTTTTCGAGTAAAGATTTTATTAAAAAATAATCAGTTAAACTGGCCAGCCTCTTTCCCATAATTCAAGATACAGCGAGGAATAATGACTAAGGTTTACAGTCACCAAAAAACATTCAGCGTTATATTTTGTAGAATCGTTAATATTAAGTTAAATTAGTTCCTGAATTAACACATAATAAGAAAAATACTAATTGCCTATGTCGAACAAAATCGATACAAATAAAGCGCTTGAAATTAAAACTGAACAGCTGAGTATAATTAACCAGTTTTCATCAAGCTTGTTGCAGCTTGATACTCTTGAAGAGTTGTTTAAATGCGTCACCACAGAAGTGGTAAATAGACTCGGTTTTGTTGACTGTGTTATTTATCTTGCAGATGAATCAACGCGTACATTAAATCAAGTTGCTTCTATAGGTATCGATGACGAGCGATATAAATACCGAGCTCAAAGAAAAAAAATTAATTTTAACGAAGGGATCACAGGCTTTGTTGCCACAAATGGGGAAGCTATTATACTCGGTGATGTAAGTGCAGATAACCGTTATATCGCAGATGAGCGCCCTGCCCAATCAGAACTATGCGTACCACTTATATACAAAGAGCGTATTTTAGGTGTCATAGACTGTGAACACCCAATAAAAGATTATTTCACAAATGCTCACCTTGAAATATTAACAACTGTTGCGCATCTGCTCAGTGCTAAAATTAATCAAGTCAATACCGTTAGTAGCTTACAAAAAACAGTCGTCCAATTAAATGACGCACAAAAATTAGAAAACAGCCTTTTACAAATTGCTAACTTGACTTACGAAGCCAGTAATTTAGATGTTTTTTTTGAGTCCTTACACAATATTATTAATAGTCTTTTAAGAGCAGATAATTTTTTCATTGGGCTCTATGATAAACAGATCGACATTCTTGATATAGTTTATATTGTTGAAGAAGGTATCCATACCAACACCCACCAAAAAATAGCAAAGAATCAATTAAAAGACACCGCTTCATATTACTTACTACAAAATGAACAGACGCTGCTTCTAGATAAACAACAATATATGCAGCACATTGAGCAAGGCCATTTTAAAATGGTTGGCAGGCAATCTGAATCTTGGCTTGGGGTTCAGTTTAAAACGAACGAGCGGATCAGTGGTGTTATTGTTATTCAAAGCTATGATAGTAACTTACAGTACAATGAACACGACGGTGCGCTGTTAACTTACGTCAGTCGTCAAATCAGTATGGCGCTTGACAGACAATTAACTCGCCAAGAACTTGAACACCGAGCCCTACATGATGAACTTACAGGACTTGCCAACAGATCATTATTAATAGAAAGAATTAAACATGCTACATTGCGCTTAGCAAGGGCAAAAAAAGGAACTTGTCATGCACTTATGTACTTGGATTTTGACCGATTTAAGAGCATTAATGATTCTCTGGGTCATGAAGTCGGTGACCATTTCTTAATTAAAATATGCGAGTTGATCAAAAGTACGGTACGCAGTACTGATACATTTGCACGTTTAGGCGGCGATGAATTTGCCATTTTCATGGAAAATATTACCCATAAAAATCAAGTCAACGAAGCACTAAGGCGCATCCAAACCGTTCTTTCAAAACCACTCAATGTCGATGGGCATTTATTACAAGCATCAACCAGTATCGGTATCGCATATAGTGATAAAGTCGATGATGAAGCCTATGTGCTCTTACAACAATCCGATGCAGCCATGTACGAAGCTAAATCGACTGGCCGTGGGCAAGTTAAGTTTTTTAATAATACCATGCGAAAAAAACTTAAAACGCATGCAGATATAGAAAATGACTTACAGCACGCAATTGAACACAACGAGTTTGAACTTTATTTTCAACCTATCTTCACTATTTCTACTGGCGACATTGTTGGTTTTGAGGCTTTAGTTCGCTGGCATCATCCTAATAAAGGCTTCGTTTCACCTAATGACTTTATTCCGATCGCTGAAACCACTGGCCAAATTATAAATCTTGATTTACACCTACTTGATTTAGCTGCGCAACACATTTCAGATTGGCATCAGCAAGGGTATCGCTTTTTAAAAATTACCGTTAACGTATCATCTCGTCATTTTGCAAGCCTTGATTTCGTCGCGCAAATTCATGCTATATACAATAAATATCAACTTCCTTTAGGCTCTCTGTGCTTAGAAATTACAGAGTCTGGCTTAATCGAAAACTTAGCGCTAGCCACTCAAATTATTGAAGGTTTATCTCCTTTAAAAGTAAGATTATGCTTAGATGATTTTGGGACTGGTTATTCCGCATTAGGTTACCTGCATCAACTGCCTATTCATGTTCTAAAAATAGATAAAAGCTTTATAGATCACCTTCAAGATTCAACCAATCCTTTAGTAGAAGCCATTTTATCGCTGGCACAATCGTTAAAGCTTGCCGTCGTTGCTGAAGGAATTGAGACTGCCGAGCAGTTAGCTATATTGCAAACAACACAATGTGATTTTGGCCAAGGCTTTTTAAAATCTAAACCTGTCACAGCAAAAGAGGCTATAGCACTTATCGATAAGCCGCTATAAAGTGCCAGCTTGTAAATCACTGGCGGTATTACTTAAGCTGAACTCTGGGTAGTAAATATTTTAATCGAAGTGCAGGTTACTTACTATTTTAGTTTTTCACTTGATACATTTTTTACCGACAAGAGAGGTACTAAAATTGTGTAATCGTTGCAATGACAGGTACTCAAATAATTGTTTAGATAGTTAAAAATCAAGTTAAAGCAAGCTATTCCATAACAGATATATTTTCAAATCAAACATGAGGTAAACTCATCTACAACTGTTCAAATCGGTTTTTTAATTACGTAAAAAATTAATTTTTTAAATATTTAATCTATTTATAATAAAAACCCCCTCATTTAGCCATCTAGACGTTGAAACGCATTTTATATAGAGGTAGTATGTAGTTAATCTGAGCTGTATTTACTTTTCCCCATGAGAATTTTTAAAGATGATTGGCATTAAACATTTAAAAACCATTGCAACACTAAAAGAAACCGGTTCCTTGGTTAATACAGCACGAGAGCTATTTTTAACACAGTCCGCTTTATCCCATCAAATCAAGGATTTAGAGAATAAATTAGATTGCCAATTGTTCGAGCGTAAAACTCAGCCAGTGCGATTCACTCCACAAGGCATGCTATTGCTTGAACTTGCACACGAAATACTGCCTAAGGTAGAAGCAACTAAGTGCCGATTAAAAGAAAGTTTAAACCAGCCGATTTCTCAACTTAGCTTGAGCGTAGAATGCCATGCGTGTTTTCATTGGTTACTACCAACAATAAAAGAATTTAATAACTTTTGGCCCGATATAAAAATTGATTACGAACGCGGATTTAGTTATGACGCTATTCCTGACTTATTAAGCGATGAACTCGACTTAGTTTTGACGTCTGATATACGTGAGCCAGATAAACTCGAATATGCCCATTTATTCGACTTTAAACTCAAACTTATTGTCGCTCCAGATCACGATTTAGCAAAAAAGGCCTATGTCACCGCGCTTGACTTAAAAAACGAAACCATTATTTCATACCCTATTCCACGTGAACGCCAAGATATTTTTAAACACTTCATTCAAAATGCACGGTTTGACGGCACGTTAAAAACGGTGGATCAAGGGCTGCTTATTTTTCAATTAGTGAGTGCTGGGATGGGCGTTGCTGCATTACCTGATTGGTTAGTTACCCCTTATGAAAGCCAAGGCTTAATTAAGTCTATTCCGCTAGGAGCACTTGGGCTTACTCGCCCTATGTATTTAGCGATGAAAAAAGACATGAAAGATAACCCTGTTTATCGTCACTTTTTAAATACGTGTAAGCTAAATAACGGTCGATAATCATCAATATAATAAGTAATATCGCTGTAATTAACCCTACAGCGTTTAACTCTTATGTTTGTTATTAAAAAAATGATTGGTGGCTTACTTATGCCACTACCTCTATTTGGTTTATTTGCGTGCCTGATGCTCCTACTCGCATTTAAAGGCCGCAAATCAGCTCTCTTCTTATCTACTTTAAGTTTAATTGTATTACTTGCATTGAGCACACCCTTTATCGCCAATCTAATTATCCAAAATAATGAACCTGCGTCGCTTGCATTTGACACCCTAAAGCATCCAAAAATAGACAAAATAGTGTACTAGGGCGTGTTGACCTTTGTGGATTGAAATTTGTTCAATCTAGGGGTGATTTAATCGCGGCGCGAGGTTGTAACCTAGTGGGCTAAGTAAAAACCGAGCAACAAAGAGTTAATCGTCCCTAGAAAGAACCCAAAGGGCAGCGCATGTTTGGCATTTATGCTGTGTTATCGCCTATTTATGGGGAATAACCACATCACATAGTCGCTGCCTTGCCTAAATGCCAAACATACGGCTGCAAAATTAATCACGAAAGGTCAACACGCCCTAGGTTGCGGCATAAACCCAAACCCAACACTCAGTGCAAATAATCAATTAGGTAATTGTGCGCTAACGCGCTTAGTAGAAGGTGTAAAACTTGCCAAGCACTACCCTAATGCAGAGCTTATAGTTTCAGGCGGGGGTTATCAAAATACTACTAATAGCGGGCTTATGTATCAAACAGCGTTGAGTTTAGGAATTAATAAAAGCCGTATATTCCAAAATCCAAAAGCAATGGATACTGGTGAAGAAGCTAAGTTACTGGCATCAAAATTAGTCGACTTTAAAGTTGCACTAGTAACATCAGTACTGCACATGCCACGTGCAAAAGACTTATTTAATGCCCAAGGTATTGAAGTCATAACCGCAGCCACTGATTATCATAATTTTGCTGCACTGCCGTGGAGCAAACAGTTTATTCCTAATGCCCAAGCTTTACTCGTTGTCACACAATATAGCCACGAAGCAATAGGAAGTATTTGGATAGATATACGCCGCTGGATAAATCCAGAGGCGCTTTAATTCCTACTACAAAGCTGATACTAAACAGGATTATCTATATCTATAAATGTCACATCAAAACCATGCTCTTGCGCTAATAACTCACCCAAAGCTTTTACACCATAGCGCTCTGTTGCATGATGCCCTGCTGCAAAAAAATCAATGTTTTGTTCACGCGAACTGTGTATTGTTTGCTCAGATGCCTCACCCGTTAAATACGCATCAATGCCTTGATCTGCAGCTAAATCAATATACCCTTGTCCACCACCGGTGCACAGCGCTATTGATTCAATCTTAGCAGCGCGTACTAAACTGGTAAGCGGTGTGCGATTCAGTACTTTTGCGATTTTTTTTGCAAATTCTTCACCTGACAGCGGCGTTTTTAAATGCCCTTTCATCGCCACGCTATTTACAATAGGTTCAAGACCAGCTTCTATTTCAATATCGAGTAACTTTGCAAGTTGCGCGTTATTACCTATTTCAGGGTGAACATCAAGTGGCAGATGATAAGCGAATAAATTAATATCGTTTGCTAATAATGCGCCTATACGGCGTTTTTTTATACCCGTAATTGGTTGAGACTCTCCTTTCCAGAAATAACCGTGATGGACCAAAATAGCATCCGCTTTTTGAGCTATTGCTGCATCAATTAATGCTTGGCTTGCCGTTACACCGGTTACAATTTTTTTTATCTCGTTTTTACCCTCAACTTGCAAACCATTTGGGCAAAAATCTTTAATTGTATGAGGTTTCAAAATGTCGTTTAATAGTTGGTTAAATTCTCGACGTTGCATATAACTTACCTTACTAAGCACTGAATTTTGTGCAAATTTTGGCGTTTATGGCGTAAAAATGAAAGGAAAATCGCAAAAAATTGAAAAACTGATTCAAAATAGGTATAAATACGTCTTCTTTATCTGTGTTCACAACGTATAGGGTCTCTGATGAGCAAACTAGACAAAACAGAAGTGTTATCTGCCTTTGAAGCAGCGTACGAAGCTGCCAATGGTAAAAAACCTGAAATCACAACTAAACCTGGCTGGTACAGCATCGATGGCGGTAAAAATTTACGCCTTGCTGATTTAGTAGAGCTGACTGAAGAATTAAGCTCTGGTAAAACAACACCAAAAGCGCCTGCTAAAAAAACTAAAACCAAAGCGGCTGCGCCTGTAAAAGCACAGAAAAAAGCCCCATTCACTGTTGTTACCGAAAATGAAGAAGGTTACACAGCGGAAGAGCTTTGGATTGTGATTTTAGCTCGTAAAGATCATGACTGTCGCTTACCGCGCGGCGTTGTTTAATCAACGTTTATGATTTTTAAAAGAAACCGCGTTAAGCGGTTTTTTTTATGCCTGCTATTTTCAAAGCTAAAAAAAGCGGCTATGTAGCCGCTTTTTAAAAGATTAGAATAAATTATAACTTTTCGAAGTAAAGCGGCTGGCGTTCTTTTTTGCCCACTTCATTCATTGTCTCTGCATTGAATAATCGACCATTGATCATGGTGTAATCCACTTTATCCGAATCTCGAATATTTTTAAGTGGATCGCCATCTATAACCATTAAATCAGCCAGTTTGCCCACTTCAAGCGAGCCTACGTTTTTATCAAGCCCTAAATACTTAGCCGGATCGAGTGTTGATGCGCGTATTGCTTCAAGCGGTGTCATTCCACCTTGTGCAAACATCCACATCTCCCAATGCGCACCTAAGCCTTCACGCTGACCGTGTGCACCTAAGTTAACTAATACACCTAGGTCTTGCAGCTCAGCAGCAACGCGTGCGTTATTAAAGTGATTATAGTGATGATCGGGCGCTTTAATACGGCGCATAGAGCGTGGTAATAATTGATTTTTAGGCACAAATTTACTTAAACGCGGGTGATTCCACACATCAGTTTTATCGTACCAGTAGTTCTCACCCCAAATGCCACCATAAGCGACTACAAGAGTTGGCGTATAACCAACATCACTTTGCGACCATAACTGCTTTATATCGTCGTAGATGTGCTCTACAGGGATTGAGTGCTCAATACCTGTGTGTCCATCTACAATCATACTCAAATTATGTTGTAATAATGAGCCGCCTTCAGGTACGACCATCATTTCAAGCTCTCGGCCTGCCTCAATAACTTGTTGGCGCTGCTCTCGGCGTGGTTGGTTATACGATTTAACACTAAACGCCCCTACTTTTTTAAGGCGCTCTAAATGAAATTTAGCATCATCAAGTGAGTCAATATGCGACGTATAACCTGGCATATTTGCGCCATACAAAATAGTACCGGTTGAGAAAATACGCGGACCGACGATCATGCCTGCTTTTTGCATTTCACTCGCGGTAAATATTTCAGAGGTATCGTTTGATGGATCGTGAATTGTAGTGACACCTAGCGCTAAACCTGCAAAGTTTTTCCAATTTTGCTCCGGTATAATTTCATCGCTTGCTTGCGAGCCATGAGCATGGGCATCAACAATACCAGGCATAATAGTTTTGCCTGTTACATCTATCACTTCAGCACCTTTAGGAATACTTATCTCGCTGGCTGTACCAATTGCTTTGATATGCTTGCCATCGGTGATAATAACACCATTTTCAATAACCTTTTCGCCGTCCATAGTAATAATTTTTGCACCAGTAAGCGCAATCATGCCTTTAGGCTCTGCCATTTTTTTACTGAAACCGATATTATCGCCACTTTTCACTTTAAAGTCGGCATCTTCGGCTTTGTTAATAGCAAACATCCCCTCAAGGCTTGCATGGTAAAGTTCAGGCCCTAATGTCCAGTAAAGTGTGTTGCTTTTAGCGCTCCAACTAATGTTTTCACCCGCACGCACCGATAGCTGCTCTATAGGGAACTGGCTGTCTTTAGGCCCAATGCTAATTGTTTTACCATTTTCGACAAAGGGAGTCACAAATACTTTAAATCGCTCAGCAAACGCTAAATATTTGCCATCTGGCGATACTCTAAACTCAGTGGCATGCTCTGATTCATAAAGCTTACGTACTTTCTTACTTTCAAGCTCAACCATACTCAATGTAGGTTTTGGCCAAGGACTCATAATGTAAACGCGATCGTTTGCTGCACCAAATTGTGGTTGATAACCACTTTTTGAAATAAGTTCACTCTTTCCGCCTTTGGTGCTTACGCTGTAAACACCTGGATTAAGTGACCATTTAGGATTTAAAATACTGCCGCCAGTGGCTTTACGATAAACAACCGTCTTTCCATCTGGGCTAAACGTTGCCTCTACATACTTGCCTGGCTGCGTAGTAATGGTATCGCCACGGCCACTGCGTGCAGACACAACCCTTACAGACCCTTGCTTGTTATCATCCCATGTGGTGTACACTATTTTTTTACCGTCACGAGAGTATTGTGGAAATAATTCGTAATGATCAGTTTGCCTTGTTAAACGCTTAATTTTACCCGACTCTAAATCACGTTTATAAATATGCCCAAGCGCTTCAAAAATGGCCGTTTCGCCATCTGGGCTTACCTGCACATTTCGCAGCATTTTTACATCAAACTCATCAGTATCTAAGTTTTGTGTAAAGCGCACTGCTTTTTGAATTTTTTTAGTCGTTTGCACTTTAAAAGGAATGGTTTTTACAGATTTGTCTGCAACATCTAGCTTGTGAATTGTACCACCAGCCCAAAATACCAGCTCTTTGTTATCGGGTGTCCATGCAATGGTTGGGTATACACCATGAATAGCCCATGTTTCTTGCATATCTCGCTCAAGCTTATCGTAAAGCTTAGTGTGCTCACCGCTGGTTAGATCGTATAAATACAAGCTAGTTTGAAAATCATCGCGTTTTATATAAGCAAGCTTTTTGCCATCAGGTGACGGCGTTGGTCTTATAGCACCACCCATGCCATCAATCACGGTTTCAATTTCGCCCGTTTCGCGGTCGTAGCGTTTAATTTTATAAATGCCTGCTACAGAATCTTTTGAATAATGGAATGTTTTACCGGGTGTTGCATCATGCGAAAAATAGACATATTTGCCATCAGGTGAAAACATTGGCTCACCTAAATCTTTTTGATCGTTCTCGCGTTTTGTAAGCTGTACGCCCTTGCCACCCGCTTTATGATACAACCACACTTCACCTGCACCGAGTGAACGACTCGCTGTAAAGTGTTTACGCGCAACTAAGTAATCACCATCTGGGCTCCACGCAGGACTATTTAGTAATCTAAAGGTTTCGTCAGTAACTGCGTGTTGGTTTTCACCATTTAAGTCCATAATCCAAATATTATCGCCACCCCCTTGATCTGAAGTAAACGCAATGTGTTTTCCATCAGGGCTAAAGCGTGGTTGCATTTGCCATGCAATATCAGAGGTCAGCTTTGTGGCTGCACCACCACTCATTGGCATAGTGTAAATATCGCCAAGTAAGTCAAACACCACTGTTTTACCACCAAGGCTTACATCGATATTCATCCATGTACCTTGCTCAACACTAATTGTAGCGTCAACAAATTGCCCTTTAGGTGAATCTACTTGCCATTTTTGTTCATCTTTTTCAGCGGCATTCACTTGCCCTATCGCTAATGACACTGATAGCGCCAATACTGTATGAAGCATTTTTTTCATGCGTTTCTCGCTTGTTATTGTTGCAGTAAAAACTATTTCATATGATTGCAACAAAAACAGGCGAAACTTACCAGTGTTATATGATAAAGCGCGGTTTATATAAGTTTAATGCCAAACTATAGGGTCAAATTGATAGTAATTAACGAGCATACTATAAATTTCAGGATCGTATCGGCGCAGCTCTGCGGGCTTTTCAAGGAAGGTTTCGGTAATAACAGCAAAAAACTCAGCTTCATTAGTTGCACCATAGCTGTGAATAACGTGTGGCATGCTATAAGCAACATGACTTTTCAACTGCGTAAACGCGCGGCTAAATACGCGACCCCACTCTTTGTAATCTGCTGAGCTTTTTAAAAGTGGCGTGCCTGTTGTTTTTCCTGTTTCTTGATCCAGTTGATGCGCAAATTCATGAAAAACTAAATTATGTCCATCACTTGGCAAGCGGTTACCTTCAAGCACGTCATGCCAACTGAGTACTAGTGTGCCGCCAGGCCAAGACTCACCAAGCCTTACCGCATTATGGTAACTAACAAGCCCTGCACTGTCGCGTGTTGATTGCGGGGCGTAATAAGCACTTGGGTATAATAAAATTTCTTTTACATTTTTATATAACGGCCAAGGTTTATTAAGCACTAATACACACGCATCAGCGGCTACAATTAACTTCATTGCGGGTGTCAATTTTAAACCATCACAACCAACAAAGCGTTTTTCGTTTAAAAACCACGTTATGTGTCGCTCTAATTTTTCTCTGTCGGCATCGGTCATTTTTTTATAGATAGGCATACAACGCAGTAAAATATCTTTTTGCTGTGAATTTAAAGCAAAGTCTTTATATTTACTGCGCCATAATCGGTTTTGAATTGATGGCCAGCGCCAGAAAATCACCACAAAAAGAATTAAAACAACAATTAACAGTCCATTTATCATGGGGATTTCCTGAGCTAAGGTATGCTATATAAATATGTCCAGCGCACGTGCTTTTCAAGCATACAAGGTTATGTATTTGAATATAAAGTAATTCACATCGCATTGCTTATAGATTTATTATCCAGAGTTCAGGTTAATTACTGCTTTGCACTGCAGTTAAATGACGTATTTAAAGTTAACCTTTGCAAAAGGTGTCAAATGTACCCTGCAATGTATTTATAAATTTCGCTACGTGCAAACCATCCATTAATGAATGGTGTACATCGATAGCTAAAGGCATTGTGCCTGTGTGTTTATCAAACTGACCAAATACAAATTTAGGAATGCCTAAACTCTCCCCTTCACTAAATGCATGCGAAAACGCACTAAAATTCAGCCACGGCAAAACAGATATATGAATTAAGTCTGCCTGCCCCTCTGTTTGGGCAAATGCATCAGAAAATAACGGCTGTTGTTTCGCTTTTTTGCTCACGTTGCTTGCATGATTTGCAAACTCTTTAAAATCGTTTGCGCTATTAAAATAACTAAAAACAAACGTATCGTTTTCAGTAAGCTCAACCACACTTGCACGCACACTGTTAAGTAGCCATGGTTGATTATCGATTATGCGTAACATTATTGAATCGTACGACTGACACGCTTTTAAGGTGCAATATACATAAGCTTGAAAAAAAGAATATTGATTGGTTTTACAATAGTCGTACAGTGCTTGAGCATCTAAACGCACACACACGTTAAAATAAGGCTGAGAAAAGTTTTTAAATAATTCAAAGTGTTGCTTTCGAGGCCAATTATCTAAATCGATAGGCTGCATGAGAGAAGTTGAGGGGGTCATAATTTGCCGCACAAAATTAAAAATAAAGTGTACCGCTGTTCAATAATAATTGCATTAGGGTCTGTTGATCTTTCAAGGTTAAATTTGCAGCCGTCTGTTTGGTATTTAGGCAAGGCAGAGCCTATGCAGTGTGGTTATTCCCCATAAGTGGGCGATAACGTAGCATTAATGCCAAACAGGCGCTGCCCAAAGGGTTCTTCCTAGGGGCTATTTACTCTTTGTTGCTCGGTTTTTACTTATTCTTACATGGATGTAAGTCATTAGGGTAACGCAGGAGCAGTTACCGAGCCCACTCGATTACAAATTTCGCGCCGCGATTAAATAGCCCCAAGATTGAACAAATTTTAATCCGCAAAGATCAACAGACCCTAAATTACAGATAAACAAAGGGTGTCCAATTGCACACCCTTATATAAATTCAGACTTAGATCACAGACCGTTTTTGATGATCTCTTGTGCTAATTCGTCAGCAATTAAATGCGTTGATTTTTGCTCTTTTTCGCTACGAGCAAAAATTTCAGTTAACGTATTAAAAATACCTTCTACATGTTTATTGGAAGCATCGCTGCTGTAACCTTCTGGTGCGGTTTCGTAATAAACATTAATAATACCCCCCGCGTTAATGACATAATCTGGCGCATATAAAATGCCTTTTTCACGAATAACTTCACCGTGACGAGACTCTGCCAACTGATTATTAGCACAGCCTGCAATAATAGTCGCTTTTAAACGCGGTATAGTTAAGTCGTTAACCGTTGCGCCTAATGCACACGGTGCATAGACATCAACATCTAAGTCGTAAATGTCGTCAATACCAACCGCCGTCGCGCCAAAATCACTTACTACGCGATCAATTGCAGCTTGGTTAATGTCAGTTACAAACAACTCAGCGCCTGCATCGGCTAAATGCTTACATAAACCATAAGCAACAGCACCTAAGCCTTGAACAGCTACTTTAATGCCTGAAAAATCTTGGTGTCCGCGTTGATGCTGTAACGCTGCTTTAATTCCTAAAAACGTACCGTATGCTGTAAATGGCGATGGGTTACCGCTTTTACCTTCAAGCCCCAGTACGTAATTAGTTTCTTTATTCATAATAGCTACATCAGCACATGTGATGTTTACATCTTCTGCTGAATAATAACTGCCATTTAATCGCTCTAACTGACGACCAAATGCACGAAATAACTGCTCAGATTTAATTTCTTTCGCATTACCTATAATTACAGATTTACCGCCACCAAATGGTAAGCGCGCAACTGCATTTTTATAAGTCATGCCTTTTGATAAACGTAGCACGTCATAAACAGCATCTTCGTCATTCGCATAATCCCACATTCTACATCCGCCAACGGCTGGACCTAGCTTAGTATTATGTACAGCAATAATAGCTTTTAAACCCGACTCTTCATCAGAACAAAAAACCACTTGTTCATGGTTATCAAATTCAACTCGATTAAACACAGCCACTTAAAATACTCCGAAATAGTTAACCCGTGAGAGGGTTTGCGCGCTGGAAATTGACGAGACTTTATCACTTCATATTCGTGTTCGCTACACTGACAGAAGATAAAACCAATGAAAAAACACCATTGAATTAAATAATCAAATTTAAACTTTTAAGTAGATAAAAAATCCATAAAGCGGCGGTTAGTAAGTCTTAAAAACTACAGGTTAAAGCAATTATACAGTTCACGTTTACGTGAACGTAAAATCATCATCGTGTGTAAAGTTTAGTATACAAGTACTACTTACCCGCCACATACTGCTGCCTATAGGTTTTTAGTAAAAAGTGAGCTTTTTCGCAAACTGGTCAGAGCTGTAAGCTTGATAATAACCCTATTTAAAAAACAAAAAAGCGAGCACTCGGCTCGCTTTTCAAATGCATAACTTGCGTTATTTTAACTTGCTATCAAGCTCTTCAATTTTAGCTTTCCAGATTGCAGGGCCTTGCGTATGCGCATTAGCGCCTTCACTGTCTACTGCAACGGTCACTGGCATATCTTCAACTTCAAATTCATAAATAGCTTCCATACCTAAATCTTCAAAAGCAACTACGCGTGCTTTTTTAATCGCTTTAGATACTAAGTAAGCTGCGCCGCCTACAGCCATCAAATAAACAGATTTATGCTCTTTAATAGATTCAACCGTAGCTGGTCCACGTTCAGCTTTACCAATCATGCCTACAATGCCTGTTTTTTCTAGCATCATATCGGTAAATTTATCCATACGAGTTGCTGTTGTAGGGCCTGCAGGGCCTACTGCCTCATCACGTACCGCATCTACAGGACCAACGTAATAAATAAATTTATTATCAAAGTCTACGCCTTTTGGTAAGCCTTCACCTGAATTGATCATATCTTGCAGACGTTTATGCGCTGCATCACGACCTGTTAAAATAGTGCCTGAAAGTAAAACGGTTTCGCCCATTTTCCATTCTTGAACATCTTTTTTAGTCAGTGTATTTAAATCAACACGACGTGTGCCTTCGCCTACTTCAAATGTTACTTGTGGCCAATCTTCCAGCTTAGGTGCTTTTAAATTAGCAGGGCCAGAACCGTCAAGCGTAAAATGTACATGGCGAGTTGCCGCACAATTTGGGATCATTACTACAGGTTTTGAAGCTGCATGCGTTGGTGCGGTTTTAATTTTAACATCAACAACCGTTGTTAAACCGCCTAAGCCTTGTGCGCCAATACCTAATTTATTTGCACGATCAAAAATTTCTAAACGCAATTTTTCTTCAGTTGTTTCTGCGCCGCGCTCTATTAACTCGTGAATATCAACTGGGTCCATTAACGACTCTTTAGCCATTACTGCTGCTTTTTCAGCGGTTCCACCAATACCTATACCTAGCATGCCTGGCGGACACCAACCAGCCCCCATTGTGGGTAGTGTTTTTTCTACCCATTGGGCAACATCATCTGACGGGTTTAGCATAACCATTTTACTTTTATTTTCAGAGCCGCCGCCTTTAGCCGCAACCATGACTTCCACTTTACCACCCGCGACTAAATCAATATGCACAACCGATGGCGTATTATCTTTCGTGTTTTTTCGCGTACCAGCAGGATCTGCAACAATAGATGCACGTAAAGGGTTATCTGGGTTTAAATATGCACGACGAGTACCTTCATCAACCATTTGTTGAACGGTTAAATCTGTTTTATCCCACTTAACATCCATGCCTACTTTAACAAAACAGGTAATAATACCGGTATCTTGGCAAAGTGGACGTTTGCCTTCGGCCGACATACGTGAGTTAATTAAAATTTGTGCAATGGCATCTTTAGCCGCTTTACTTTGTTCTTTGTTATACGCTTTTTCGAGTGCTTGAACAAAATCAAGTGGGTGATAGAACGAAATATATTGTAATGCATCTTCTATGCTATCAATAAAATCTTGCTGACAAATTGTACTCATAGTGGTTCCTTAAGTTACCGTTACGCGTTGTCGCGTAATCTAAATCAAACCGGTGACGGTGGTTTGCACTGTTTTTTGCAGCTTAGTGCTGCCAAAAAATTTGACTTATGATACCCTCCCAGCCCGTTTCGAGCCAGTTCTTAAAGGGGTAGTAAATGCTAAACAATAAAAATAATTGTATTAAATTAGCGATAAAGCAAAGCTGTATTGATGTATTTGCACATTTTGCACATCTTCCTTACGCCATCCTACTAGATTCTGCCAATAGCGAGCATATAAATAGTCGTTTTGATATTATTGCCATCGAGCCGCAAAGTACCCTTGAAGTAAAAAATAATAAAAGCTTTTTAAATAATATAGAGAGTAGTGATAACTGCTTTGAAATTATGAATAATGAGCTTTCGCATCTTGATAAAACAAAAGCCAGTTACGATTTACCCTTTAACGGCGGCTGGCTTGGTTACTTTGGTTACGACCTGGGGCGTACAATTGAAAGCATGCCTACAATTGCTATCGAAGATATTAATCTTCCCCAAATGGCTATTGGTCTTTATTTAGATGCTCTTATTTACGATAAAAAGCAACAAAGCTGGTTTTATGTATCGCAGCCAAACGTTAATCGTATAGCGCTTTATAAACAATATTTAGACACTTCAGTCACTAATTTAAACTTTAAATTAAGCAGTGATTGGCACTCAAATATGAGTAAAAATGAATATGCTGAAAAGTTTGCGATTATTGAAGAGTATTTAAAAAGTGGTGATTGCTATCAAATTAATTTAGCGCAGCGCTTCAACGCTCAGTTTAAAGGCTCCCCTTGGGCAGCTTATGTTAATCTGCGTGAAGCAAATAAAGCGCCGTTCTCAAGCTTTATAAATCATCCACAAGGGGCTATTTTATCAATTTCTCCTGAACGCTTTATATCTGTAAATAATAACGTTGTAGAAACCAAACCTATTAAAGGTACATTGCCGCGAAAAGCGGATGCGTTAGAGGATCAACGCCAAGCGCAAATACTCGCAGCATCAGCTAAAGATCGCGCTGAAAATGTCATGATCGTTGATTTACTGCGTAACGATTTAAGTAAAGTAGCAAAACCAGGCAGCGTTCACGTCCCTTCCCTTTTTGCTATTGAAACCTTTCCGGCAGTGCATCATTTAGTGAGCACGGTAACCTCAGTACTTGACGAGGGTAAAACTGCAGTCGATCAGCTAAAAGCGGCTTTCCCGGGTGGCTCAATCACCGGTGCGCCCAAAATTAGAGCCATGGAAATAATTGAAGAACTAGAGCCACATCGCCGCAGTATTTATTGTGGTTCAATTGGTTATTTAAGTGCGTGTGGAAATATGGACACCAGTATCACTATTCGCACCTTGGTGTGCCACAAAGCGCAAATTTACTGCTGGGCCGGTGGCGGAATAGTCGCTGATTCTAAAGTCGAATTGGAATATCAAGAAACTTACGATAAAGTGAATAAAATTCTTCCCTTATTAAAACAGTAGGTCGCTTTGAATAGTGAACACATTATGGCGCGGTTTCTGTTAAGCCCTACAGCTGCGCCAAATCAGATAAAAGACACGCGTAAAAAACGCGCGAGCGCCGTGATGCTACCAATTATTGATGTAGATAATCATGCACATATTTTATTGTGTAAACGCCCTACTTATTTACACCATCACCCTGGGGAGATTTGTTTGCCCGGCGGCAAGTTTGAAGTAAGCGACATTACTCTTCGCACCACAGCACTGCGCGAACTAAAAGAAGAGCTAAATATTGCCGAAAGTAACGTTAATGTATTAGGCCACTTACCCGAGTATTCAACTTTAACGGGTTTTAGTATTAGCCCCTATGTAGGTTTACTGAATAAAAGTACCACGTGGGAAAATGACTATAACGAAGTACAAGCGAGCTTTTTACTGTCTATTACTGAGTTAAATAACGAAGCTAACTGGCAACCCTTGCCTTTTCAACGATTTGGAAAAACTGTAATATTGCAAGGATTTAAAACACCGCATGGATTACTCTGGGGTGCTACCGCAAGTATTATAAAAAACTTTACAAAACAACTCGCCCTACCAGTTTAAATCTTTGTTATTAGTAGTTACACAGTCACAATTCCACGTTATCATGCTCGACCGTTCAAAGAGCAGCTTAGTGCTGAGAAACAAAGTAGAGACACACATTATGATCAGTGCATTTGATATGTTTAGCATTGGTATTGGCCCTTCGTCGTCGCATACCGTTGGCCCAATGCGCGCATCACGCTTATTTGTTAATGAACTTCAAGAAAAACAATTATTAGCAAATGTTACCGATATTAAAGTAGAGCTTTATGGCTCACTAGGTCAAACAGGCGTAGGCCATGGCTCAGGTAAAGCTGTAATACTTGGCCTGGCTGGTTACGACCCTGAAACAATCGATGCCGATTTAGTCGATAATATTTTAGCAACTATTGAAAAAGATCAGGTTATTTATTTAAACCAAACACACAAAGCAAAGTTTCCAAAACAAGGCGCAATTGTTTTTCATCGTCGCAAAACGCTTCCTAAGCATTCTAATGCAATGGAAATTATCGCCTCAAACAACGGCGAAAAAATTTACAGCAAAGTATATTACTCTATTGGCGGTGGCTTCATTGTTACTGACGAAGAGTTTGAAAACGAAAAACAGGCAGCCCTCGATATTAGAGAAGAAAACCCCGCCCCTTTTCCATTTGGTAGTGCAAAAGAGTTACTAGAAATGTGTAAAGAGTCAGGGTTGAGTGTTTCAAGCTTGATGATGAAAAACGAAAAGACACTGCGCACTGAAGACGAAGTAAAAGACACACTGTTCCATATTTGGCAAGTAATGATGGCCTGTATCGACCGTGGTATGCGTACCGAAGGTATTTTACCCGGTGGCTTAAAAGTAAAGCGTCGTGCGCCAAGCTTATACTTAAAACTAAATATAGAAGTCAGTAACGATCCACTGCGTGCAATGGATTGGGTTGATTTATTTGCTCTTGCAGTTAACGAAGAAAATGCGGCTGGTGGTCGTGTAGTAACCGCCCCAACCAACGGTGCTGCGGGTATTTTACCCGCTGTACTTATGTACTATCACACGTTTGTAAAAGAAGTAGACCGCGATATCGCCACGCGTTATTTGTTAACGGCCGCTGCTATTGGTATTTTATATAAAAAGAATGCCTCTATTTCGGGTGCCGAAGTAGGTTGCCAAGGTGAAGTTGGCGTAGCGTGCTCAATGGCAGCCGGTGCATTAACTGAAATTGTTGGTGGCAATGTAGTGCAAGTAGAAAACGCAGCAGAAATTGGCATGGAGCATAATTTAGGTCTCACCTGCGACCCTGTTGGTGGCTTAGTGCAAGTTCCATGCATTGAGCGTAATGCAATGGGCGCAATTAAAGCAATCAACGCTTCACGTTTAGCTATTCGCGGCAGTGGTGAGCAAAAGGTATCGCTTGATAAAGTGATAAAAACCATGCTTGAAACTGGCAACGATATGAAAACAAAGTACAAAGAAACCGCTCGCGGTGGGTTGGCCGTTAACATTATCGAATGTTGATCTGCTCTCTATAAAAAGAAAAAGCCGCCTATTTTAAAATAGGCGGCTTTTTTCTTATTCGTTCAATGTAATTACCAGAGTTCGGGGCAGTTAAGCTATTTAACGGGTAACTCTATATCTGCAAATAACTTATCTACGTCATCTTGGTTGCGTAATAAACTTGCTCGCTCTACTCGCTCTTTAGTTAAGTGCGGGGCAAAACGTTCTATAAAATCATACATGTAAGTACGCAAAAAACTACCCTTTCTAAAGCCAATTTTGGTTGTACTTGCTTCAAATAAGTGACTCGCATCAATACACACTAAATCGGTATCGCTCACTTGATCTATCGCCATAGAGGCAACAACACCTACGCCTAACCCTAAACGTACATACGTTTTTATAACGTCAGCATCGGTTGCAGTAAATACAATATGTGGTTCGAGCCCGTGTGCACTAAATGCTTTGTCTAGCTCTGAGCGCCCCGTAAAACCAAATACATAGGTTATAAGTGGATATTGAGCAATATCAGCCACAGTTAAACTATTTGCTTTTTTAGCTAATGGATGATCTTTAGCGACAACAATACTGCGGTTCCAGTGGTAGCAAGGCAACATAACTAAATCTGAATACAAATGCAGTGCTTCTGTTGCAATAGCAAAGTCGGCATCACCGCGTGCTGCTGCATCCGATATTTGTTGCGGTGTACCTTGGTGCATATGAAGTGATACTGCAGGGTATTTTTTCATAAACCCTTGAATAACATTCGGAAGCGCATAACGCGCTTGGGTATGAGTCGTAGCAATATTTAACTTACCCTGATCTGGTAGCGTATGTTCATTTGCGACTGCTTTTATACCTTCGACCTTCGATAGGATTTCACGTGATATATGAATAATTTCTTTACCCGCACTCGTTACATGCGTTAAATGTTTACCACTGCGACCAAATATTTGTACTCCCAACTCATCCTCTAGCATTCGTACTTGTTTAGAAATGCCGGGCTGTGAGGTAAATAAGCTCTCAGCAGTGGCTGAAACATTTAGTTTATGATTTTGTACTTCTACTATGTATCTGAGTTGTTGTAATTTCATGGCTGCATATTTTAACGTTGTTATTCATATTATATATAAAGGCAATAGGTGTTATGTCCAAGCGTTATTCTACTTTAATCGTAGTTTTAGGCCAGTGTGTTTGCATTTATACGTCTGGAGCTCAAGGCTAGCACAATAAATATACTTCAGGTAGCAATGATTATTCCGATTTATCTTATAATTGCGTAGACTTTCAATACATTATTAGTCTATTTTTAAGTTAATCATTGTAAAACTACCCCGTTACCATATATTTAATGTAAGATTAATTAATTAGCTTATGAATCCGAGAATTACAACATGATCGTTTCTATTATAATAGTGCTTATAGTCGCACTGATTGTGATTGCGCTTTGGGTTAATGCCGTTCAGCAACACAAAGAAAAGCAAGAAGGCAAACGTCGCAAAGAGCTTACAAAACAAAAAGCGATAATAGAAGAAACCGAAGAAGCATTAATGAATAATGCTAATATTCCATTATCGGAACACATTATAAGAGTATTGCAACGACGTATTTATGAAGCACTTAATACCATGGTTATTAACTCGCCGGGCTCTAAAGCACTAAAAAGCCGTTTAACCGAAGCAAAAGAACACCTAGCAAGCAATATTCAAGGTAATAATAGTGATGCACTATCTATTCCTAGTAACGATAAACAGCTTGTTGGCCTTATTCAAGGTATTAAAAAACTACGTGCAATTTTACGATCAGAGCATGCTAAGGGTAGAGTTGATAGCCAAGTTTTTTCAGGAGAAGACAAACGTCTTGAAAGGCTTCAGCTTAGAATAAACATTGAAAGCCAAATTAAACGCGGCGTATCTGCACAAGCGGCGAGCATGGTTGGCTCTGCAAGACAATATTTTGAAAAAGCCTATGCAACATTAAACTCTGTTTCATTCGCTGATGAGTACGTAACAGCAAAGCTTCAAGAAGTTGAGGGTTATTTAGAGGCGATAAGTGTTGAGCTTAGAGCTTCGAACGCCACAGCACTTAAAAAGAAAAATGAGCAAGAGCAAGACGATTTAGATGTATTATTTGCCCCTAAAAAGAAATGGTAAGCATTTATTTTTCTTCAGTTAAGCCCATATAACTATATGGGCCTTTTTTAGTCAGTTGTTAATACTCATCAGCATCTATCACGACAAAAACGCAAACTTAACAACAAATAACACAGTTAAAATCCAAACACTAATTGATACTTCATCTCGCTTGCCACACAACACTTTAACTGCAGTATACGATATAAAACCCAGTGCAATACCATGCGCAATAGAAAAAGTTAATGGCGTCATTAATAATACAACAGTCACCGGAATAGCATCTGTCATGTCATCCCAATTTACAAATTTCAGATTTTGCAGCATTAATACAGCCACATATAAAATGGCTCCAGCCGTTGCGTAAATAGGCACCATCTGCGCAAGTGGTGCAAAAAACATCATTAGTAAAAAGCAAATACCAACAACAACAGCGGTTAAGCCTGTTCGCCCACCTACAGATACACCTGCAACCGACTCGATATAAGATGTTGTTGTTGAAGTACCCAACATAGCACCTGCAATTGTGGCAGTGCTGTCTGCACTCAATGCTCGTCCTAAGCGAGGCATATTGCCCTTTTCATCAGCCAATCCCGCTTTTTGTGTTACAGCGACTAATGTCCCTGAAGTATCAAATAAATCAACAAACAAAAATGCAAAAATAACACTGAGCATTGAAAGCTCAAGTGCCGCACCAAAATCAAGCTGCATAAAGGTAGGTAAAATAGAAGGCGGCATAGCAACCACACCATGATATTCAACAAGCCCTAAACCTAGTGCTATAACAGTCACCAATAAAATGCTAATTAAAACACCACTTTTAAAATCGCGATATAAAAGTGCTGCAATAATAAAGAAGCTAAAAATAGCTAACAATGGGCCCGCTGATGTTATATCGCCTAGCTGGACTAAAGTAGCTGGACTCGCGATGATAATCCCTGCATTTTTAAGCGCAATTAGCGCTAAGAATGCACCAATACCTGTTGCAATAGCCTGTTTTAAAACTAAGGGAATCGCATTAATGATCCACTCTCGAACTTTAAATAAGCTTAAAAATAGAAATATACAGCCCGACATAAACACAGCACCTAATGCGGCTTGCCACGTGTACCCCATTCCCAGCACAACACCGTAAGTAAAAAAGGCATTCAATCCCATACCAGGCGCAAGTGCTAATGGATAATTAGCCCATAAGCCCATAATAAAACAACCAATAGCAGCAGCAATACATGTAGCGACAAAGGCTGCTCCTTGATCCATTCCTGCTTCAGCTAACATTGCAGGATTCACAAACACGATATAAACCATGGTGATAAATGTAGTTACCCCAGCGATACACTCACGGCGAACCGAGGAACCATTTTCATTAATTTTAAATAAGGCTTCGAGCATAATAAACTTATGATAATAAAAAGTGACGAGATTTTATCATAAAAATAATTTTTTACAGGACATTTTACCTTGCGGTATACTAAACTATTGAAGTAGCTAAAATAACAAAAAGACGAATATGATAAATACAACACCAACAGGCCAGAATTTAGAGCAACAATTAGACAATATATTGTCTTTTGTAACGCAACCTAATGATGCTAATTTAGCACCAAATAATGAGGATCGCCCGCAAAGTTCCCTTAATAAGGCACTTTATTATTTAAAAAATGACCAACATCCACTTGCCGCAAAATGGATGCGTTTGGCTGCTATGTCGGGAGATCACCGAGCACAATTTTATTTGGGACTGTTTTTTGTTAAAGGGCAAGGCGTACCGCAAAGTGTTTTTCATGCTACGGCATGGCTAAGCTTATCAAGTAGTCAAGGTCATGAACCTGCGACGGCAGCTTTGGCCGATCTACGTAAACATATTGAAACCAAACGCTTTAAAGATGCACAATGTTATGCTGCTAGTTTGTATGAGCAAATTCACCAGTTGCAGTTTTCTCATTTGATCTCTCATACTTCCCCTACAGAATAATCATCTACGTATTTTATTCATAAAACACCTGTATAAAGTCACCGTAAAAAACGCTGCAATCACCTGCTAGCTAAGTCATAGTAACAATAGCACTCTATAATTAAAATTTAAGCTAGAAGTGGTATGAAATATAAAAACATTAATTATCAAAGACCTACTTAAAAATTAAATCTAATTGAATATTTAAAAAAGAATAACTGTACAAATAAATAGCAAATAATACTTGCGCAAAAGCACTGTATAAACTACTGTATATAAATACTGTATATAAACCCAGTGAGATAACTAAAATGTTACAGCCTATTACAATTAGAACAGTTAAAAGCTACCAGCAAGACGATAAAAGTGATTGTGTTAATTTAATTCAGATTGAAGATGAGATATCTGCGACATTTGAGTTATTAAAGGTGCTACATCAGTACAATAATCTAAACGCTTGGACATTATTAATCGCACCGGATAACGTACCTAGTAAAGCATTACTTGATTCATGCTCTATTGATACAAGTAAATTACTTGTTATTAGACAAAAGCACCTAGTCAATTTAGAGTATGTATTAAATTCGGCGTTACATAACGGTAATTTTTCAGCAGTAATTACATGGACAGACATAGTAAATAACCAATTACTTAATAGCTTATCTTTAGATTTGAGTAAAACACGAACAAAACTTTACTGTTTTACAAATAATATTCAAATTACAAAGATACCCCATAGCCAACAAGCTTGTTAAACTAACGCTTTTATACTGTGTAGAACAACTATGAACTCACTGAACTCTATAAGCTGTTTATGTGGCAGTCAGCAAGAATATGCAGACTGCTGCGAACCTCTTCATTTAGCAAAACAACAAGCTCAGACTCCTGAACAACTAATGCGTTCGCGTTATACGGCTTATGTACTTAAAAATGCAAAATATGTTTACCAAACCTATGCAAGTAAAAAGCAAGCTGAAAATCCTGTTAAAGAAATAAACGATTTTGCTAACAGCTGTCGATTTATAAATCTTGATGTCATTAGCTCACACCATGATGGAGATAAAGGCGAAGTAGAATTTAAAGCTCAGTACTTTTACCAAAGTCTGTTTTGTGAACTTCACGAAAAATCGCAATTCATTAAAGAAAATGCTCAATGGCGTTATTTAGATGGCACTATATTTCCAGTTACGGATATTAAGGTGGGTAGAAATGATGATTGTCCATGTGGTAGTAATAAGAAATACAAAAAATGCCACAGTGTGTAATATATAATTTTATTTAACCCCTTTACATAAGTAAGGATTGTTGATTATAGGCAGTCCTTTACTGATATAAATACACTTAAGCCCCCCTCTACTCTTGTAGCTACCTTATTCATGTTTATGCCAATTATTACGGTGTGTAGTTAGCGTTTAAACGCTACATTTACCAGTGCACCAAACTTGCTTATACCGATTCGCTTAATTAAGTGATCTATTTTGAGGGAAGGAAATCGTATCGATAACAAGGCAAAAAATTTGTCCTTTAGTTGTTCTATATCAGAAATTTTTAACAAAGTTAGCGTCAGGTTTAATCCCTCAAATTGATTAAGTATTATTGCGGATTGGTATTATTTAAACATGCCTCCTCTGTTTTAGTGAACAACCGATAAACGCTCCACACTTAATATTTATAGCGTAAAACAAAAAATGAGCCACTTGGGCCCATTTTATAATTTCGAATACTGACTAAATATTATTCGTCATCATCTAAGTCTAACTGTTGACGCTGAGCTGGTCGTGCTAAAATCTCTACATAGAAAGAAGTCAGACCTTGCTTTTCAATTTCACCAATTTGGTTACTTAATTCAGCTACGTGCACAACTTGCGCATCTTCAGCTGTGTTACCAAACTTACAGTCAAATGCCCAATAATCTGCATCTTCAGGTAGTGTTTTATTGCGCTCTCGTTTCAAATATTTTTTCACTTCATGCTTTGCAGCATCAACCATACGAGGGTATTTGATTTTCTCGTGATTCAGCGTGAATGTTTTCTTCATTACGTTCCTAATTACCTTGGTTTAATGATAGCGGCATTTCATGTCATACCATTTGCGATCATTATAGCAATTGCAATTAACTTTTGGATGCTTTTTTTGCACTAAATCAATTATTAGCCAATATCATTAAATTAATCAGTAATAGTGATGCGAAAACACAAAAAACAACATATAGGGTTACTCGATATACCTAACTTTTAAAGCTGTAAGAAGGTAAATCAATCGGTAAGCAAGAGTTAATTTTCTAGGTTAAATTACAATATGCATTTGTCCCTGAATCACATAAATAACACGCTTGCTTGCTATTAGATATTTTCTCAAGCAGTAACTAAGTGTAAAGGCTCATGTAAAGCATCGTTATTAAGGAGATCGTAAAAAGCAGCGGCGTCCATCGCTGGATTAGAAAGTTGCGTTTCTGTGTTTTTTATACGTCTACGCACAGCAAGCTCACAATTATCAATGATATTCAACGGAATATGCGTTACATCATCTCTTATAAAGAGGGGCTCTGGATTCAAACAATGATTCAATTTAATATCGTTCATTCCAGAGCGTTCTCCAGCACTGATCAGTAGTGAAGCGTTATGTTGACCAATCAACATATCAAATTTATCTGGCGCTAAAAGTTGCTTAGGACCAACACCCAATTGTTTGCGAAGCGCATCATCAGTAATAATTGCGTCTTCGAGTTCTGTTTTTGGTAAGTGAAATTGGCTAAAATCAAGTGCGTCATGCGATAACATTGCGAGCAAAAGAGAAAACTCTCCTCTTCGCTGTTCGTGCACACTTTTGTTAAGCCGTGTGCTTAATTGGTTCTCAGTGATCAACAAATCATCGATTTGCATAGTCTTTAGCCGATTGTTGTAGGTTATAGATATTTATCGGCTTTTTTTCATTTTTCTTTAGTTTTTTTCTTTACTTAAATACATATTTTGCTATTATCAGCGCCGTTGCATTGGAGGGGTTCCCGAGCGGCCAAAGGGATCAGACTGTAAATCTGACGGCTCAGCCTTCGCTGGTTCGAATCCAGCTCCCTCCACCACTTTTCTTACCGCTAAGTTAAGTGGGGCCAAATGTAACAAAATTAGTGTGGAGGGGTTCCCGAGCGGCCAAAGGGATCAGACTGTAAATCTGACGGCTCAGCCTTCGCTGGTTCGAATCCAGCTCCCTCCACCACTTTTAATCTTCCCTAGTAAGCAATAAAATCTAAAACCCCCACTGTAAGCTCATTCCATTAATTTTTAACCATTGTGATGCTGATTTATGATCAGGGTAAAATATTTCAACTCGCTGCCAAAATGCTTTACTGTGGTTTAAATGACGCAGATGTGCTAACTCATGAACTATTACATAATCAATTATGTGCTGTGGTGCACCAATAAGGTGTAGATTAAAGGTCAAATCACGTTTGCTGTTACAACTCCCCCACTTTCTTTTATAAATCGCAATATTCAAATTGCGTGGTAAAGCCTCGTTCATTTGTGTACAAAAATACGTAAGTCGCATTTCTATATAAGCTGTTAGCTGCTCTTTTAAATACTCTTCTAATAATTTTTGATACTTTAATTGTTGATGTTTAACACGTTTAGATACCGTAATTAACAAGCCAGCTAGTTGTGGTTTTACACCAGAGTAGTGACCTTGCTCAAACTGCACATTTACTTGCTCAGAATAAATACATATTTTTTTAGTTTCAAAGGGGTATTGCTTGCAGTCAACAACAGTGAGTTGCTTAAGCAATTGCGCATCAACCCATGTCTTTTTTTCTAAAAGCCAACTATCAATCTGCTTTTTTGCAATATAGCTAGGTGCGTATACGGTTACCTGCTGGTTATGAACTTTAATCGCAACGGTTTTTCTTCGTGCGCTTTTTTTTAGCTGATATTCAAACACTTCAATTTCTCAAATATAAATATTACTTACCCATCTAGGTAATATATTAGCACTATCTTAATTAAAAAAATTAGCTTTATTAGTTAAAGTACTCTCGTATTCAGTCGTTATGAAATAGTGATTTATTAACTGCAGTAAATTAATTTTTTATTAATTGCTTTATTATATTAGACTAAAATCATAGAGATTATATTGTGAGTTATCATGCTATCAAACTTTTTCATTACAGATCAAGATCCTAGCTTAATTGTGAATGGGGTTTACGATCCTATTTTAGTCTCAATGTCTGTCCTAATCGCTATATTTTCTGCATTTTTTACCACCAAACTCATTGATTTAGCGAAAAAGACTAAATTTCCAAGCTACCAACGTTTAGCCAATATTACCGCAGCCACTGTTTTTTCTGTTGGTATTTGGAGTATGCATTTCATTGGTATGCTCGCTTTTTCACTCTGCACTAATATTCAATATGATCCCATGATTACATTATTGTCATTTATACCCGCATTTTTAGCCTGCCAATGTGCCGTATCTATGCTGGTAAATAGTAATGGGAATTTCAAAATACTGGCTACTTGTTCGATTTTGCTTGGTGCTGGTATTGGCACAATGCACTACAGTGGCATGGCTGCGATGCAACTTGCGCCTTTATTACGTTACGACCCTACTATGTTTGGCCTCTCTATTATTGTTGCTATCGCACTTTCATTTTTCGCCTTGTATAGCCGCTTTAATCTTGAAAAATTATTTCCTAAATTAGCCCCTTTTCAGAGCCGACTTATAAGCGCTATTGCTTTAGGCTTAGCCGTCACCGGTATGCATTATATGGGTATGGCCGCAACCCGATTTGTGACTACATCGCCTGTTTTATATGAAGATACAAATGCTACTGCAGGCTTAACATTTGTCGCCATTGCGGTAGCAACAGCAACAATAGCTATCACGAGTGTTGTTGGAGTACTTAATGGCATGGTGCGCTACAGAATGTTACTAGAAGCTAAATCAGCAGACGAATCGCGCCTAAATGCGATTTTAGGCACTGCTATAGATGGAATTGTAACCATTGATCACAAAGGTATTATTTTAAGTTTTAATAACTCAGCAACAAAAATATTCGGTTGGTGCGAAAGTGAAGTACGAGATCGCAATATTAAAATACTCATGGATGATAGCATCGCGGCCAATCACGATAATTACCTATCAAAAGCTAAAAATGTTGATTTAGGAAAAGTAATCGGTGTCAATCGTGAAATATCCGCTAAACATAAAAACGGATACTTATTTCCGATTCGACTAGGTATTGGTGAAGTTAATCAACCTGGCCAAAACCCTCTATATGTAGGCTTTATTACTGATTTAACCGAGCAACGAGAACTGCAACGAAGCCTAGTAGAAAAAGAGCAACAGTACCGCTCTTTAATGGATAATATGCCGGGCGTTGTGTTTAGGTGTAAATTTGATGAAAATTGGACAATGCTATTTATTAGCCCGAGTGTTCTTGAATTAACGGGATATCAATCAAAAGAATTTATCGAGCATTGTATTGAATTTAATGACCTTGTCTTGAAAACTGATCAGCCAACTATTCTTGTTGCTGTAAATAAAGCGTTCACACAAAAGCGTCAGTATTCTATTGAATATCGGATCCGCCACCGAAACGGAAAAATTCTATGGCTACTTGATAGGGGGACTTTTGATTTTGATGAGCACGGTGAATCCCAATGGATTGACGGTGTGCTAGTCGATATAACAGAGCGAAAAGAATACGAGAAAACGCTTGAAACTGCAAAACTTCAGGCAGAAGAAGCCGCTAACGCTAAACAATCTTTCATGGCAAACATGAGCCATGAAATACGTACTCCTATGAACTCAATTATTGGTTTTAGTGACTTGCTCATGGATACGCCTCTTGATCAACAACAACAAAAACATCTCATTACTGTTAACAATGCCGCTCGTTCATTATTACGCTTACTCAATGAAGTTCTTGATTCAGCAAAGCTAGAACGTGGAAAACTTGCTGTAGAGCCAGCTCATTTTAGTTTGAAGCCAGTCATAGACAGTATTATTTCGACATTTTGGCTAGAAGCTAAAAAGAAAAATCTAAGTCTGACGCTCAATATTGAAGAGTCGGTAAGTAAGACCTATTACGGAGACGCTGATCGACTGAGGCAAATACTTACTAACCTCATTGGTAATGCTATAAAGTTTACACAACGTGGAGCTGTTACTGTCACTGTAAGTACAACGCATAATGAACATCTTTTTTTTGAAGTGCAAGATACCGGTATTGGTATCATAGAAGATCGTATACAAGCCATATTTCAGCCCTTTGAGCAAGCTGATGGGACCACAACTCGACGATTTGGTGGTACTGGGCTTGGGACTACTATTAGTAAACAGCTTGTAGAGCTAATGGGAGGCACTATAGACCTCACTAGTGAAGTGGGTAAAGGTAGTTGCTTCTACTTTTCATTACCGCTTGAAGCCGGGGACGAAGCAAAAATAGATTACTTCGATGGGTTACATACCCAATTACCAGCTCTTAGAATACTTGTTGTTGATGATATTGAACAAAATACGGAGCTGCTTTCGTTACTGCTTTCACGGGATAAACATAACGTAGTAACAGCAAGTAACGGACTTGAAGCTGTGAGTATTTTTAAGGAACAAAACTTTGATGTTATTTTAATGGATATTCACATGCCTGAATGCGATGGTATTGAAGCAACACTCAAAATACGTGAGCTTGAAAAACGAAGACAATTAAAATATACACCTATCATTGCTTTAACAGCCAGTGTATTACAACAAGATAAATTAACAGCCAAAAAGTCTGGGATGAATGGTTTTACTAATAAGCCAATTGATATAAACCAGTTAAATCAAGAAATTGCACAGGTTCTTGGGCTGAGTTTAGTAAAAGAAATCGCCGTAGCACACACTGACCATAATACTAATCACATTGATTTTAAAAAAGGTTTGGCTTTGTGGGGCTCAAAATGTAGACAACTTACAGAAATCACTAAATTTATGAACGACAGTGGCAAAAAATTTAAAGTACTTTTAAACGAGCCCCTATCTGATGTTAGTAACTTCAAAAATTTAGTGCATACGTTAAAAGGGGTGGCAGGAAATCTAGGCCTGATAACGTTAATGGAATTGCTAGATAATTTAGAGTACGCAGAAGATACCAAGGTAAGTAGCACTCTCAGTGCCATAAAAGAAGAGCTCGCTATCATAGTTCAATTGTTGGCAAAAAATGTGTGTAAGCAGCCAAAAAATAGTATAGATGAAAATATTAGTATTTTGTCTGTTTTAGAACTAAAGGCGCTTTGTGAGGTATTGTATCAATATGCTCAAAATGCTGAACTTAACGATGAGCTTATTGCCCAATTACTTCTCAACTCAGATATACAATTTGCAGATGAAGTAAAAAGTATAATCACTGCTTTTGATGAATTTAATTTTAGTACAGCACAAGAACAATTAAAGTCGTTACTAAAAAAACTAGCACTAATGAGTATTAATTGATGGATTTTTCTACCGATAGGCCTCGTATTTTAATCATTGACGACGAACCAGCAAATCTCAAAGTAATGCGAGAAGTGTTAGGTAATCAATATCGCATGTCATTTGCTAAATCAGGTGAAGCCGCACTCGCCTTACTTGAAAAAGATCTACCTCAACTTATTTTACTCGATATTATGATGCCAGATATGAATGGCTTTGACGTTTGCCAGCGAATAAAAAATAATGCTAACACTTCTCATATTCCTATTATTTTTGTCACTGCATTAGAAGATGAAAGTGATGAGTTTAAAGGCTTTGAGCTAGGCGCAGTTGACTATATTACCAAACCAATTAGCCCTGCAATTGTAAGAGCAAGAGTTAAAACACATCTCTCATTAGTTCAAGCGGAGCAATTAAAACAAGCACATGTTGATTTAGTCCAACGCTTGGGACGGGCCGCTGAATATAAGGATACTGATACTGGTGAGCATATTATTCGCATGAGTCAATACAGCAAGGTGCTTGCTTTAGCACTTGGTATGCCGGAACATCTGGCTGAGTTATTACGCCAAGCTGCACCAATGCATGATGTTGGTAAAATAGGCATTCCTGACGCTATTTTATTAAAACCAGGGCGATTAACAGGCGAAGAGTTTGAATATATGAAAAAGCATGCTGCCATAGGGGCGCAAATCTTAGCAAATTCACCCTCCCCGCTATTACAACTAGCTCATAAACTCGCAATTGAACACCATGAAAAATGGGATGGCTCTGGCTACCCCAATGGAATACGTGGTGAAGATATATCAATTGAAGGAAGAATTGTTGCCGTTGCAGATGTTTTTGATGCCCTTACGTCAAAACGCCCTTATAAAGAAGCATGGAGTGTAGAAAAAACTGTTCTACATATGCAAGCGCAATCGGGCTCTCATTTCGATCCGACTCTCATTGAATTATTCATAAGTAAGTTAGACGATATTCTTGTTATTAAACATGCAAATCAAGGACATTAACTCTTCTTAGCACCATGGGATCCTAAATAAATACTCGGATAATAAGACTTAATATGAGCATAGTCTTGAGACGTAATTTCATGACTATTACCACTTTCATCTTTAAAATACATTGAAAACGTCACACCGTGATCCGCAAGAACCGCTTTTATATTTAAGTTTTCAAAATAGCTAAGCCATTCTATAAATTGCTCCCCTGTTGCCAAAAATGCAATTCCTTTACTGCGTCCTTCACCTTCAAAAAGTGCTAAGCGGGTTGTTGAACTTGCATCTTCAAGTGTTAAAGGGCCTCGTCCGTCCTCATCCCAAAAGGCAAGTTCGGGAACTATGCTAAAACCTAAAACGCGCTCATACCATTTAACTGCACTCGACAAGTTATCAACATTCAAATGGCAATGATCAATACCAGATAATTTAGGCATACTTTTATTATTCACATTACTCACCAATTTCTGACTTTAATTGCTCTAAAAACTCATGCATATAAGTTGTACGCCTATTCGCTTCTGCTTTAGCTGATGGGGTATTCATGCTTTCAGCAATATGTAATAATTTTATAAAAAAATGATCGAGTGTGTATTTTTTATCATCGGCTTCACGTTCAATGCAAAAAGGGTCGTCTGGGTTATACAATAACCGAGAAATTGAGCCGCCAACTTTCATACATCGACTCACTCCAATCGCACCTAGTGCATCCATTCTGTCAGCATCTTGTACTATTTGTGCCTCAACTGTTTTAATTTTGATATTTGCGCTAAAACTATGCGCTGCAATAGCATGATGAATATCATCAAAAAGTGACTCGTCATAATTAATCGATTTTAAAAATTCCAATGCCTTATCGGCAGCCATAGTGGATGCGTTTGCGCGATCAGGATGATTTTTAGCCACCGCCACACAATCGTGCATCCACGCTGCAGGGAGTACTACTGACATATTAGCCTGCTCTGCATCACACAGCTGTATTGCAACACGCACCACGCGCTCTATATGCGTAATGTCGTGTGCTACATCAGCGTGCACAAAAGAGGTTATAAACTCTCTACATTGTGAATTAAGTATTTCTAAATCAGGGCTTAAAACGGCGTCAGGCACTTTCAGGTTCCAAAAGATAGTTAATAGGTAAATTATCCGTACTTTACCGTGCTTTATGCCACCCTTGCAAAACATTCATTGTATGTTGCCCAATGCTTGACTAAAATACAGCGCTTATTTATTACTACTGAGAAGCCTTATGTCATCTGCCGTTTACCTACAAGCTGGTCGCGATAAATCATTAAAAAGAAAACACCCTTGGTTATTTTCAAAAGCCATCAAAAAAATTAAAGGTAAACCTGGATTAGGCGACACAGTAACTATTCACGACAGTGAAGGTAAATTTTTAGCCACTGCAGCTTATAGCCCTCATTCGCAAATTCGTGCACGTGTATGGAGCTTTGACGAAAAAGAAATAATCGATCAACACTTTTTTGAGCGACGTTTACGCCGTTCATTAGAAGCACGCAGTCAAGTCATTGAAGAAGGTGGATTAACAGGCTTTAGATTATGTGCAGCTGAGTCTGATTACTTACCAGGTGTCACTATCGATAAGTTTGATAACGTATTGGTGTGTCAGCTATTAAGCGCTGGAGCCGAGCGTCATAAGGGCGAGATTGTAGGCGCGTTAATGGCTATTTTCCCAGGCTCTAGTATCTATGAGCGATCAGATGTAGAAGTACGCACAAAAGAAGGCTTGGAGCCAATTAAAGGTGTTCTTTGGGGTAATGAGCCAACACAACCTGTACTTATTGATGAAAACGGTTTTAAAATTGAAGTCGATATAATTGATGGACATAAAACCGGATTTTACTTAGATCAACGCGATAGCCGTGCTGCACTTGAGCGTTTTTCAAAAGGTAAAACGGTACTTAACTGTTTTAGTTATACAGGGACATTTTCACTATACGCCCTGCGTGGTGGGTGTGAGCATGTTACTAATGTTGATGTATCGCAACCAGCGTTAGATACCGCTAAACGTAATGTTGAGCATAACAACTTAGACTTAAATAAAGTTGATTTTGTTAAGCAAGATGTATTTAAGTTACTGCGTCAATACCGCGATGAAGGCAGACAATTTGATACCATCGTAATGGATCCACCAAAATTTGCTGATAATAAAGCACAACTAACAGGTGCGTGCCGTGGTTATAAAGATATCAACATGATTGCTATGCAAATACTTAAACCCGGTGGCACATTATTAACGTTCTCTTGCTCGGGTTTAATGGAGCAAAATTTATTTCAAAAAGTTGTTGCTGATGCAGCGCTTGATGCAGGTAAAGATCTACTTATAATGGAACGCCTAAATCAAGCAGCCGATCATCCCATTGCTGGCAGCTACCCTGAAGGTTTTTACCTAAAAGGTTTAATCTGTAAGGTCTATTAATAGCTAAGTAGCTAATTAATTAAATTCTATTATTTCAAGCCCTGCTGTTACCGTGCCATCATCTTCTTTGCTGGCACGTATTACTTTTGCCGTTGCTTTTAAAGGGGCAATACTTGGGTGTGTTGATGCGATATCAACCGATAAAATCGTTTCAGGCTCAAGCAAATCATCTAAATGCAGTGATAATCCTGTTGCACTTAAATCAACGCATTCCGCTGTGTAATTCAAACCAGCTACAGGCTCTATCGTGGTTAAATTTGCAGTTGTATTTACCTGCATACGTCTGAAGTTTCGTTTGTCATCTGTAAACATAATTCCCTCTATACAATTGTATTAATTTGCTCGAGCAATACGCTCATCGAAAATGGTTTGACTACATAGGCATCACATCCTGCATCAAACCCTGCCTTTTTTTCCAGCTCAGATTCAAGGCCAGATACCATAACAACCGGAATGTTTTTTGTCTCCGGCGTATGCTTCAACATTCTGCACGTATCGTAGCCATCAAGGCCTGGCATACATACATCAAGTAAAATTATATCTGGAGGATTCGCAATCGCTGACGCTAAACAGCTCTGCCCAGAGTCCGCATAGCTAACATCAAATTTGGACGCGAGTGCAGCTTTGAGTATCTCATAATTAAAATACTCATCGTCAACAACTAATAAATTTCGTGTTTTTGGTTCAATCAATGAGGACATGTTTATGTCGTTTCCTTCTCAAAGCAAAAATAAATCCTTCCATTAAGGTACTAAGCTTAATACGAAATGCAAGCTTTATTCAATTTCTTTTATCGCATTTAAAATTCGCTTCGACGATATTGGATAAGGAGTTCCTAATGTTTGGGCAAATAAAGAAACTCTTAGCTCTTGTTGCATCCAAAAAATTGCCGTTATGTTTTGTGGTATTGGCATGCCTTTGGGCGTTTTATTCACTAATTTTTTGTATTCTTGAGCAACTTTATCCAGTTCCAATACACATAATCTATCTCGATTAGGATCAACAGGTAATTTTTCTAAGCGTTTTTGAATAGCTTTTAAATAACGAATTAAATCTGTTATTTTATCTGCGCCATGCCCACTCACAAAACCTTTAAATATAAGTGACTCAAGTTGTGATTTTATATCGCCGTGCGCGGTTATCATGGTTAAATCAACGCGCCCTTTCATTTTTTTATGCAGCGCGTGAGCAATACTGAGTACTTGCTCAACCTGCGTTGCAATCGATACAACGGCATCGCCTAGGTCACCGCGTATTTGCTCTTTTACTGTTTCAAATGATTTTTCGTCACGTATATCACCGTGTTTTACTAATAAACTATCAACACCAGCGGCAATACAGTCATCAATTAAATCAGCGATTTTACCAAATGGGTTAAAGTACAAACCCAGCTTTGCCTTATTCGGTAAGTTTTGTTGTAAGTACTTAATTGGCGATGGCACATTGAGTAAAACTAAACGGCGCAGACCTTGTTGATGTGCTTGCTGCGCTTTTGCTTCGCTATCAAAAAGTTCCACTGCGGCGGCTGATTTTTTATCCACCAGCGCAGGGTATGCTTTTATCTCATATTGACCTTGCTTTTTAACGTATGACGCTGGCAGCTCACCAAAATCCCATTGTGTTAGGTCTGATTTTTCAATGCCTTTATCGGCTACTTTAGACAGTGTTTCGGTTACTTCACCTTGCAGCTGTGCTTTAAGCTTGTCTAAATCAAGCCCTCGTGCAAGTAACTTGTCGTGCTCATCACGTACTTCAAACTGCAATCGTAAATGCGGTGCAAGCGCGGTTAAATCCCATGCTTCTATATCAACTTTTACACCGGTCATTCTCAATAAACGCGTCGTTAATGCATCAATTAAGCTCCCTTGCATTGGCTCAATGGCTGCAAGTACCGCATCAGCGTAATTCGGCGCGGGTACAAAATTACGACGAAGCGATTTAGGCAATGACTTTATTAGCCCACTTATTAGTTCATGCCTAAAGGCAGGTATATGCCAATCAAAGCCACTTTCTTGTACTTGATTTAGCAGCGCTACCGGTATTTGTACCGCAACACCATCAACGGCTTGGCCTGGATCAAAATGATAAGCAAGCGGTAATATAATATTATCTTGCTGCCATGTGTCAGGGTAGTCAAACTCGGTTATATTACTTGCGCCATGCTGCATTAACTCTTCACGAGTCATATGTAGGTAATGTTTATTTTGTTGCTTTTGCGTTTTATACCATTTTAAAAATGCAGCGCGATTATTAATCTCTTTTGGTATTTTTTTATCGTAAAATTCAAATAATGTTTGCTCATCAACTAAAATATCACGACGACGCGATTTATTTTCCAGTACTTGAATATCTTCAATAAGCTCACGGTTAAACGCTAAAAAGCCCTCGTTTAAGCCCAGCTCTTGCTCAACTAAAGCAGTGCGTACAAAAAGCTCGCGACTCACTTTAGGATCAATATTGCTGTAAACACAGCGGCGTTTATTTACAACGAGCAGGCCGTACAAAGTTTGCTGTTCAAACGCGATTACCGCACCAGGCTTTTTCTCCCAGTGTGGCTCTGTGTAACTGCGTTTTACTAAGTGCTGTGCTAATGGTTCTACCCAGTTAATGTCTATTTTTGCATTGGTGCGAGCATATAATTTACTAGTCTCTACCAGCTCCGCTGACATTATCCATTTAGGACTCTTTTTAAATAAGCCCGAGCCTGGAAAAATATGGAACTGGCTATTGCGTGCGCCTTTGTATATTTGTTTCTCATCTTTAAAACCGATATGGCTTAGCATTCCGCTTAATAACGCTTTATGAACAAGTTCGCCATCAGCCGCTTGGCTGGTTGCTTTCATACCCATTTCGTTACACACAGTACTTATTTGATAAACAATATCTTGCCACTCACGCAGACGCATATAGGCTAGGAAATCTTTTTGACACAGCTTTCTAAACTGGCCGTTAGTCAGCTCGCTTTGCTGCTCTTCTAGGTAATTCCATAAGTTCAAAAAAGCGATAAAGTCTGAATCTGGGTCGTCAAAGCGACCGTGTTTTTCGTTAGCTGCAGCACGTTTTTCTTGCGGGCGTTCGCGTGGATCTTGAATCGACAGCGCCGCCACAATAACAATCACTTCACGCAATGCGCCAAGTTTATGGGCCGTAAGTACCATTTTAGCTAAACGAGGGTCAACCGGTAATCGGCTAAGCTCTCTACCTGAAGCGGTTAAACTCGTTTTGCTATCACGTTTGTCTGGCTTTACTGCTTGTAGCTCTTCTAATAACGATAAACCATCACTTATATTACGACTATCTGGCGCTTGCACAAACGGAAATTGCGCCATGTCGCCAAGGCCAAGTGCCAACATTTGTAAAATAACAGACGCAAGATTAGTACGCAGTATTTCAGGGTCGGTAAACTCTGGGCGCGATAAAAAATCATCCTCAGAGTACAAGCGAATACAAATACCCGCTTCAACACGTCCACAACGACCCATACGCTGATTAGCACTTGCTTGCGATATAGGTTCTATTGGCAGGCGCTGAACTTTTGTACGATAACTGTAGCGGCTTATACGCGCAGTACCTGGATCTATGACATAACGAATACCAGGCACGGTTAGTGACGTTTCGGCTACGTTGGTCGATAAAATAATATGACGACGAGAATGTGGCGCAAATATACGGTTTTGCTCTGCGTTAGATAAGCGCGAGTAAAGCGGCAATACGTCGGTGTGTTTTAAATTACGCTTGCTAAGCGCATCAGCAGTATCGCGTATTTCACGCTCACCATTTAAAAATATCAGTATGTCGCCGGGGCCTTCTGCGCACAGCTCATCAACGGCATCAAAAATACCTTGTAGCTGATCGCCCTCGGCTTCCATATCATCTTTATTAATATCGGCCGTTGGGTTGTAACGTACATCAACAGGGAAAGTTCGACCCGATACTTCTATAATTGGCGCATCATCAAAGTGCTTTGAAAAGCGCTCAGGATCGATGGTTGCAGAGGTAATTATTATTTTTAAATCAGGGCGTTTTGGAAGTAAGTTTTTTAAATAACCTAAAATAAAATCGATGTTTAAACTACGCTCATGCGCTTCATCAATAATGATGGTGTCGTATTGATTTAAAAATCGGTCTTGCTGAATCTCTGCCAGTAAAATACCGTCAGTCATTAGTTTAACGTAGGTATTATTAGAAACCTGATCGCTAAAACGAATTTTAAAACCCACTTGCTGACCAAGTTCACATTTCATTTCTTCAGCAATACGATTAGCCACCGTTCGCGCAGCTAATCGTCGTGGTTGAGTGTGACCTATTAAGCCATCAACACCACGACCAAGTTCTAAACACATTTTAGGTATTTGAGTTGTTTTACCTGAGCCCGTCTCACCTGCAATAATAACCACTTGGTTATTTGCAATGGCGTCTTTAATTAATTCCTTTTTTTGACTTACTGGCAATTGCTCAGGGTAAGTCACTTTAGGAAGGCCCGCTAAGCGTTTATCGCGTAATTCTTGGCTACGGGTTATATCAGCCGCTATTTTTTCAAGCGCGTTGGCATGCTTGTTTTCATCGGTTATTTTTTTTACGCCATGTAAGCGTTTTTTGAAAATGAATTGATCTTTTTTTAAGCACGTTTTTAGCTCGCCAAACAACTGACCTAGGTTTACCACCCGCATACCTTATAAAATTTTAATAATAGAGCGTTAATTGTATCAAACTAAACGCTCTGGGTTAATCCTACAAAGTGCATAACTGCTGATATATATGCTTATTCATCGTTAAAAATACCCACGTAAGTTGCTTGTGTATTTGATTTACTCGCGCGATACATGCCTGAGGTATTAAATGGCAAACTAATATTTCCTTTCGTATCCACAATAATAACGCCTCCAGTGCCGCCAATAGGGGCAAGCACTTTGTTAATGACTTCATCGCCCGCTTGTTCTATGGTTTTATTTTGATATTTAACACGCGCACAAATATCGCTAGCTACGTTATAACGAATAAAATACTCACCATGCCCAGTGGCTGAAACAGCACATGATGCATTTTCAGCAAAAGTGCCGGCACCAATTACGGGGGCATCGCCGATACGGCCATAACGCTTTGCCGTCATGCCTCCTGTTGATGTACCTGCCGCTAAGTTACCGTTTTTATCAAGCGCAACGGCGCCAACCGTACCCATTTTATAAGAGTCAGGTAAAGCTTTGTGCGCAGCTTGGTACTCTTTGCTCGTTGCTTTCGCTTTATCTAATTTTTGTTTTGCTTTTAGAAGTGCCTTGTAACGAAATTCGGTATCAAATAAGTTATTTTCGATAAGCTCAACGCCTTGCTCTTTAGCAAACTCTTCAGCGCCTTGCCCACTGAGCATGACATGTACAGAATTATCCATGACTAAACGCGCTAAACTAATTGGGCTTTCAACATGTTTTACACCCGCAACTGCCCCAGCTTCTCGGTTTCGACCATCCATAATAGAGGCATCAAGTTCATGGCTACCATCGTAAGTGTAAACCGCTCCACGTCCCGCATTAAAATAAGTCGATTGCTCTAATACCGTAATTGCAGCCGTTACCGCATCTAAACTTTCGCCACCTTGATCAAGTACCTTGTAACCCGCCTCAACTGCCTCGGTTAGTTTAGCGCGATACGCTTTTTCTTGCTCGGGCGTAAATTTTGCTTTTTCAATTGTGCCTGCACCACCATGAATCGCGATGGCAAATGGAGTCTCTGCAGCTAATACGCTATGACTTAAAGCAAAAAAGCTGCTCGCAAAAATAGCTAATAACGATGTGTTCATAATAAGTTCTTGTGTGAGTGATTTATAAGCTAATGTGAATGGTTGCGAGCTTAATTTCAACTAAAGTGAGTTTAATGGTACAAAAAAAGCGCCTTTAGGCGCTTTTTAAAATTTAACGTGTTTGTAATTAAGCTTGTTGAGCTTTTAAACGCGCTAAACGTGCAATTTGATGAGTTGACGTTAAGAAAGAATAAATTGGTGCTAAATAACCGCGTTTACGAAGCTCTAGGAAATCAGCATCGCTTAACTCGTTTAACTTTTTCTCATCAATAAGGTAAATACCATTGATATCTTTTTTCTCGCCTTTAATGTCAACAGTCAGTGTTTGCGCAACTAAAAGTTCTTTCTCTGCAAGAAATTTAGTAAATGCATCTGTCACTTGAGAAAATTCAATAAATGATACTAGCGCTTCTTTACGACGTTTTAAGTAATCAGTTTCTTCGCCGTTTTCAAATAACGCATTACCTTCTTCTTCACCAACAAGCGAACTAGCTTCGTCAATTACAATACCGAATTGATCTTGCTCTGGGTGTTTAACAAGGCCTAATGGGTAGCGAGTCGTTGCCATAGGTGCAAATGCTGCGGTCCATTTACCATTTTCAACAAATAAATTTTCGCCTGGCTCAAGACCAAACATAGCAACAGCTTGAAACGTGTCGCTTTCATTGTTTTTAACAAAAGACATAGGAAATTCATTGGCTACACGTGCAAACTCATGTGCAACTACTGGCACTAAATGTTGCGTTTTCATAAATTCTACGTTGATGCCATTTTTAATTTTAGTGTTGGCATGTTTTTCATTGTGTAAAGCCTGTACTTGTTGCTCCGCCATGTTACTGCTCCGTTTATTTTTAATTTATGTGTTTCATTGTTAATACCTTTAGGCTAATGCTTTTGAGCTAAAAAAGGAAGGGAAACTTTTATGACAACCGTCATGAAAAAATAAAATTTAACTAAATCTAAGCGTTGCTAAAAAACATACGACTCAAACTCATAATTTCTGTTCAAAAACAATACATTTCATGGTTGATTTTAATACAAACCACAGAGATTCATTAACATTGGTTAACAGTTCAAGACTATTTTTTTGCAGTGTTTAGGCTTAAATTTAAGCAAATAAAAAGGCAGCCTACGAAAGCTGCCTCATAAAGTTATATTTTTGCCTAGATTAAGGAGCCCAATATACCTCAATATTTATATTTGGGTGGTTAAGCACAGCGCGCAGTGGCATATCATTGACATCACCACCCGCTTTTGCTTGCTTATAAACAGCCAGTTTTTCTTCACCACTAATTAAAAGCTTAACTACTTTAGATTGCGCAATGGCATTTAACGTTAAAGTCATACGCTCAGTGATACTGCCTGTCACATCACTTTGTATCGCATTAATTGCACATACTGTCTGCGAAGTTGTTAAACCGTCTTCTAAACCTTCTGCATTTGGGAATAACGATGCAGTGTGGCCGTCTGGGCCCATGCCTAAAATGGTCACATCATATGGCGTTTTTAACGCACTGTATGCTGCGTCACATACTCGTTGGCCTTGCTGTGCGGTTGCCGCTTCGTTTTTCATGGTAATAAAGTTAGCTGCACTGCCGTAGTTTTGTAATAATGTATTTTTAATAAACACTTCATTACTTTTTTCATGTGTATTGTCTACCCAGCGTTCGTCAACCATAGCAACATCAACGTTTTTCCAATCTAAATCAAGCGTTGATAAGTGTTTATAGGCCGCTGCTGGTGATGAACCGCCTGATACCATGAGTACTGCACGGCCGTCGTTTTCAATGCCGTCACGCAGTGATTGCTCAAGCGTTGCTGAAAGCTCTTTCGTCAACGCATCTTTATTATCAAAAAATTTCTCAACTAATGTTGCCATATTTATGCCTTTTCACCGGTGTTAAACCACACATGATTTTTTTCAGCCAATAATTCATCAGCATCATCTGGACCCCAGCTCCCAGCACGGTAAAGCGCCGGTTTGCCTTTTTCTTGCCAGCGGTCGATGATCGGATCAATCCATTTCCATGCTTGACGAACTTCATCTCGGTGAATAAATAGCGATGGGTTATTCGCAGCCGCATCCAGCATTAAGCGTTTGTATGCATCTGAATGAAAGCCATTGCTGTAAGCCTGCGAAAGCTCAATGTTCATGGTGACAGGCTCAAGCTGCATTTCAAGGTTGTCAAGACGCTTAGACATCAGCGTTAATTGAATTGTTTCCTCCGGCTGCAAACGAATAACAAGGCGGTTTGGTTCAATATTACCTACGTTATCTTCATATATATTGTGAGATACTTTTTTATATTCAACCACAATCTCAGCACAACGTTTCGTCATTCGCTTACCGGTGCGAAGGTAAAATGGCACTCCTGCCCAACGCCAGTTATCGATATGTGCACGGATAGCCACAAAGGTTTCTGTTTTACTTGAGCCTTCATTTAGCTCTTCTAAATAGCCTGGTACAATTTTACCATTTAAGTCGCCTGGTACATATTGCCCACGTACTGTGTGCTCATCAACGTCACCACTAATAAGTGGACGAAGCGCTTCTAATACTTTTAATTTTTCGTTACGAATACTATTTGCATTTAATTTATTAGGCGCTTCCATTGCAACTAAACACAGTAGTTGTAATAAATGATTTTGAACCATGTCACGCAGTGCGCCAGCTTTATCGTAAAAACCAGCACGGCTTTCAAGGCCCACTGTTTCTGATAAGCTAATTTGAATGTTATCTATTGATTTAGCATCCCACATGTTTTCAAACAAAGAGTTTGAAAAGCGCAGTGCCATTAAATTTTGTACTGTTTCTTTACCAAGATAGTGATCAATACGAAAGATTTGCTCTTCTTCAAAAAACTCTGCAATTTTAGAGTTGATTGCTTCTGCAGATTCACCACAATAACCAATTGGCTTTTCGACTACAACGCGTGATGTTGGTGTAATTAAACCTTTGCTAGAGAGTATTTCGCAGCAAGTGCCGTATACCGCTGGCGGAAGAGATAAATAAAACACGCGAGACTTAGTGCTATCGTGCTCATCTAAAATATTTTTGAGCACATCCCAGTTATTATCAGCTTCGGTAACATTACTCACCACAGGCACTAAATAAGTAGAAAATGCCTTCCAATCTTTAGCGTTAAACTCACCTTTGCTTAAAAATTCTTGTAAAGCCTTGTGTGCTGTTTCTATGTACTCGGATTTTTTACTTTCTTCGCGTACCGTTGGCAAAATACGTGAGCCTTCAGGTAAATTACCTTCTTGATATGCTCGATACATTGCAGGTAATAATTTGCGTAACGCAAGGTCACCACCGCCCCCAAAAATTATAATATCAAAAGGATTAAGCATCGTTACTCTCTACGTTTAGGATACCCATCGCTGCCATACGGCACGAAGGTATGCCACTTCTTGGATGATGTTGACTTTATGTTCAAAAAGCCTGCTGAATTGATCTTAGTTAATGATGTTTTATTTTTATTTTATCATCTGCGCTAATTAAATGAGCCTTAGGGGCTCTGTATCTCCTCTCACAAAAATACAGACCCTAAGTACTCCAGCGCTACCCGTTCAAAGGTACTCGGTTTACTTACTTCTCGTAAGCGAATTTTTACTGCGTACGGTTTTGCTTGTAGTACGCCATTAAGCCGTTTGTAGAACTATCGTGCGTGTGTTTAACACTTTCGTCAGTGAGTTCACTTTCAATTTTAGATGCTAGACCTTTACCAAGTTCAACACCCCATTGATCAAACGAACATATTTCTAAAATAATGCCTTGGCAAAAAATCTTGTGTTCATACAGCGCAATTAAACGCCCTACTGCTTTAGCATCAACTGTATCCAATAGCATAGACGTTGTTGGACGATTCCCCTGATGAATTTTATGATTTAACAATTCATCTATTTGCGCTTGCGATTTACCCTTAGCGGTTAAATCAGCAGTAACTTGCGCTGCATCTACACCACTCATCATTGCTTCTGTTTGTGCGAAGAAGTTTGATAATAAAATATCATGATGCTTATCAACATTCACTTGTGGTTTAACTGATGCAATAAAATCGGCAGGTACGACTACATTACCTTGGTGTAAACACTGATAAAACGCGTGCTGACCATTAATACCCGTCATGCCCCAAATAATAGGAACTGTAGTATAAGGCACAGTTTCGCCGGCAAAATTAACATGCTTACCGTTACTTTCCATCTCACCTTGCTGTAAATAAGCTGGCAACATATGAAGCGCTTGATCGTAAGGTAAAATAGCCTGTGCCTTATAACCTAAAAAGCTGGTATTCCAAACGCTAAGCAACGCCATGATTAATGGTATATTTTGCTCAAATTCTGCTGCTTTAAAATGCTCGTCTACTTCAAACGCGCCTTCTAAAATCGCCTCAAAAGCCTCATACCCTAAATACAACGCAATGGGTAAGCCTATCGCACTCCAAAGTGAAAAGCGACCGCCTACCCAATCCCACATAGTGAATACGTTTTCGTCGCTAATCCCAAAGGCTGCCGTTTTTTCTAAGTTTGTACTTACCGCAACAAAATGTTTTGCAATTGCGCTTTCATTTTTCGCAGTTTCTAAAAACCAATCCACGGCTGTTTTTGCATTGGTCATGGTTTCTGATGTCGTAAATGTTTTTGAGGAAATAACGAATAACGTTGTTTCAGGGTCAATTGCTTTTAAAACAGATGCAATTTGAACGCCATCAGCATTAGATACGTAATGCACATTTAGTGTATCGTCAGCTAATGCTTTAAGTGCTTCAGTGGCCATTTGTGGCCCAAGGTTAGAGCCGCCAACACCAATGCTTACAACATCTTTTACAGTTTTACCGGTATAACCTACCCAGTTACCACTTCGTACCTTTTCAACAAATGTTTTAATTTTAGCTAATTCGTTATCTACCGCTTGTGTTACGTCTTCACCATCAACAAAAAGTGGCGTATGAGCACGATTACGCAGCGCCGTATGTAACACTGAACGATTTTCAGTGATGTTAATTTTTTCACCACTGAACATTTTATCGCGCCACGATGCAATATCGCATTCTTTAGCAAGCGACATTAGGTTAGCAAAAACATCGTTATCAATAAGTTGCTTAGAGTAGTCGAATAATACGCTGGGTATTTGAGTCGAAAACTGAGAAAAGCGTGTGTCATCTTGTGCAAATAACGTTTTAAGATGAGTTTGCTTCATCTTAGCTGCACTTTTCTCTAGTGCTTGCCAGCTTGCTAATTGCGTTCGGTTAGACATGGAAACACCCCTTAATTTTTTCAACCAATTGATTTAAATTTACTTTTATAAAAACAAAACTCTAAACACGGATTGTTAACACTAAAAAAATGCCGTTAATAGTTTAGCTAGAAACGCAAAAAAAGTGCTGTTTTTATAATTTTAGATGCAGATGATAACGCAAATTTTAGCTTTTGACACCGGTATCATAAAAAAATTATAAATTAATTGACCTACAATTTTAAAGGCGCAGAAATAGCTTAATTGGTTAAAATGAAATATTAATGAATCTTACTAATTTTTTTGCGCAATATTTTAGCAATTCCCTTTAAATAAAAAATCGGCCATTTAAGCCGATTTAATATGCACCTACGATGTACTTAATGACTCAGCGCTAACCCACCGCTTAAGTTATAAACCTTTTTATAACCCAATTGTATTAAATTAGTGGCCGCTACTTTTGAGCGGTTACCACTGCGACACAATAAAATATAGTGCTTACTTTTACTTAACTGCTCTTCTACGATGGCATTCGCCATACGACTCAACGGTATGTTGAGGGTTTTATCATCATCTGTATTAAATAACTGCGCCACGTTATTAGCATCATGTTCATATGGTTCGCGAGTATCTATTAAATAGGTATTACTTGCTTTTAACATTTTTTTAGCGTCATTAAAACTCAGTTGTTGTGTCTCAATTTCAGGCAGTGCATTTACATAACCACACAATTGTGTACTATTAACTTGTTTAACTGCATCGTAACTTTGCTTTTTAACTGCAAATTCATCAGTATCAATACCACGAGTGATCAATGCATTTAGTAATGGCGTTTGTGCTTGTTGTACAGCCCAGTTCATAGCAAAGCATTGTTGGTAATCATGGCCCGAACAAATGACGCTCGTGTCATTTAATTGTGCGTCTAGCTTTAAAATAGACTCCGCCATTTTTTTAGCATCACCACCGATAAGTGATGTATTACCCAAACCTGCTGGTAGTATCAAATCGCCACAAAAACAGTAACTCATGTTACTTTTAGCGTTTTTAAGAATATAGCTAACACTATCTTGGCTATGCCCTGGCGTGGTTATTTTTTCTAACACATCTTGGCCCAATGCTATGTGTTGCTCATTTATAGGCCAGCCTAGCTCATCAACATCGGCTTTAAGGATACGATCAGCTAGTACACTGCTTAACAAAGTAATTGCTGAACTTCGCTCTTGATGCATATGCGTATTTAATACCCCCTTAATAAAAAGGTTCTGCGTATTAGCTATTTTTTCAAAGCGAGGAATAAGCTCTATTATGGGATCAATAATAACGGCCTGCTTGTTATCGCTCACATAAAGCCAACTACATGCACCTAAGTGCCTAAACTGAGTTAAACCAAGCGCGCACACTTCTTGCTGAGGTGTTGTACTGTCAGATACTATTAAACAATTCGCCTGCAATATCACCTTAAGAGCCCGTATACGCGTACAAGCATGATCAATATCTTCCTTCGTTGCCGCAGGCCCAAACGATAGCCTAATCGCGTTTTCGCTTTGCCACTTGCTTGCACCCATTGCATCTAAAACAAAACTGGTTGATGCACCTGTACTGCAAGCAGAGCCACCACTAACACGAATTCCCGCCGCATCAAATAAGTCTATAACTTCTTTACTGGTTAAATCGTTAACAGCAAAATTCAGTGTCGTTGGCACACTACAAGTAAAATCATGATTAAATGTAATATCACCAAAGGTATCTACAATGGCACTTTGCAGCTGACTACGATAAGCGTTAAGTACATCAGCCGATTTAAATGTGCGCTCAGATTTATCAAGCAACATACTAAATAGTTTATTTAGGCCCGCAATACCCGGTAGGTTTTCGGTTCCCGAACGCATACCACTTTCTTGACCGCCACCGGCAATAAAAGGCGTATATGCACTGCCCTCACGAATGTATAAAAAGCCAATACCTTTAGGCGCATACAGTTTATGCCCAGAAAACGGTGCGTAATCTATGGTTGTGTCACTCAATGTTAACGCTTGCTTACCTAATGCTTGAACGCAATCAACCATCCACGATACATCATTGTTGCGGCTACGAATTGTGCGTTCAATAGCATTTAAGTCTTGATATACGCCCGTTTCGTTATTAACCGCCATGGTGCAGATCATCAACGCGTTGTTAATGTGCTTTGCTATAAAATCTAAGTCTAAAATACCATTACTATCCACAGGAATAGCTAACACTTGTGCATTGATTTCGAGCACACTGTTCCAATGTTTTAACGTGTTTGGGACCGCTTTATGCTCTGTCGCGCCGTATAACAGCACAGGGTTTTTAATCAGATTTTTTTTAGCGTTAATAAGCGTAGAGACCACCGCAGTTTGAATACCTTCAGTCGCACCAGAGGTAAATAAAATATCACCACTGTTTGCACCAATAACCGTGCGTGCTTTTTGGCGTGTTTGTTCTAATAAATGTTTTGCTTGAATACCCGTAATATGAGGGCTGGAAGGATTACCAAAACAAATTTGCATGGTATGAGAAACAACATCAGCAATACAAGGCAATACTGGCGTTGTTGCGTTTGCATCAAGGTAAACTTGTGTTACTGGCTCATCGTGCAATAAAAACTCAGACATTAAAAACGCACCTTATTACTAAAAAATATATCTTATTCCCAATAATACATAAATTTCAGGGGAATGAGTAATAATCAATTAGCACTAGAGGTGCGTTTACTATTCTTTTTTATACTAAAAATCTATTATGCGAGCTCTTTAGTAAGCTCTTCATGGGTTGATGACCAAGCTGTTATTAGCGCTTTTACTAACGAAGCCAGAGGGATTGCAAAGAACACCCCCCAAAAGCCCCATAACCCACCAAAAAATAGCACCGCTACAATTATAAACACGGGGTTTAAATCAACCGCTTCAGAAAAAAGTAATGGGACAAGCACGTTACCGTCTAACGCCTGAATAATTCCGTAAATAATTAAAATAGTCCAAAACTGGGTTTCTAATCCAAATTGAAATAAGGCCACAGCTGCAACAGGAATAGTCACAAGCGCCGCCCCTACAAACGGGATCAACACCGAAAAACCGACAAGTACACCAAGTAGCGCCGCATAACGTAAATCTAAGACCGTAAACGCAATAAATGAAATACCGCCTACAATCAAAATTTCAAACACTTTACCACGAATATAATTCATGATTTGTTGGTTCATTTCATTCCATACTTGTAAAATCAAACGTCGCTGTTGAGGGATCAATTTAGCTACGCTTCCTGTCAGTTCTAATTTATCTTTGAGCATAAAAAACACAAGTAGTGGCACAAGCACTAAATAAATCAGCCAAGCTACGACATCTTTTAAAGACGTTAATGAAAACGACAACAAAACTTGACCAAAATCAATAACTTTAGTCTCAACCGTTGCAACAATTGCTTGTACTTGTTCAAGATTAATTAAACGTGGGTATTGCTCGGGTAAAGCCATTAAATAAGACTTACCTTGCTCAACCATATGAGGCGTTTCTTGCACCAAGTTACTCGTTTGCTTCCAAAGCACAGGGCCAATGACCAAAATAAGCGTGAGCATAATGCCGGTAAATATTAGCATTACAATGACGGTTGCTGTAAATCGTTTTAAACCAAAACGTTCTAGATGTATAACGGGCCAATCAAGTAAATAAGCAATAACCAAAGCTACCAACACTGGAACAATTAACGAGCCAAAAAAGTACAACAAGGCAACAGAGGCCAATAACAAAAATAATAAGGTAACCGAATGAGGATCCGAGAACTTCCTTTCGTACCATGTTTTTACATATTCAAACATGTAATGGCTCCACTAATAACAACCCGTGTTGTTTATTTAAATTATAACGATAAGAATTTTTTTTCAAAAATCGTTCTATATCATTTATGTCTTCATTATTATTTAAACTAAAAATAATACTTTGTTTTAACGATGATGCTTTACGTAACCCTAATTTAAACTGAATAAATTGTTGAGGGCATTTGTAAATGCGTAAATTTTGTTTCAACATACCCACATTTCCAATGTGTTAAATGAATAATAAGCGGTATAACCTCAATCTAATAACGCCTTATACTAATTTGCTTAAATATTGCGTTTATTTAACGATAAAAAATTATATCTATTTGTTCTGAAATAAAAAACTTCAACGACGTGATGGAGTGATTTAATACATTAAATTGTTTAAATACTTGTGCCGAATTGGTATAAGATGCGAACAAATGTAACTTTTTCTTAAAACAACCACCGCAATGGTTTATCCTTATACCATAGTTAGCTGTAAGGACCGATTAATGCCCAGCCCTCATAATAAAGCGCACCTTCCAAGTAATCCAACACTCAAAGACATTAATTTTTTTAAAAAACAAATTAATTGGGGTGATCTCGCACCGTTTTATCATCTCGTTGCGTCATCAATCAGCGAATCCGAGGGTATTTTAGAGCATGGATTTGATAATGCGGTTAAAAGATTACTTGATAAACGTAATTGGAATACAGATTTAGTCGATGGTCAGGAAGTCAACCCAGGTGATATGCATAACCAAAGTAAACCGCGTATAAACCTTCACCGCGTTTTCACTGACAGAGGGTTTGAACTGTTGGCTCAGCCTTACTCCACAGAAGAAATAACGGATCACTATATAAAGGGAAGCAACTTTATAGATTTTAAAGAATGGGACCCGCTTGTCATGAAAAACTTGATCCGCATAAACCAGCTGCATACATTTATTGGCTTTTATTTTAAAACCGGCGATAAAGCTGATAAAGCGCTTATTTTACATGCTCATAAAGTAGTAAATAGAATTATTGCTTTTTTACAACGCGAATTGAACGTTGTAAAGCTCGATGGTGTCACAATAAAAGAACTATACCAATCTTATGAAAAAGACAGTCATGAAAATGACGATAAAATAAGTACAAATGCCCTTAGTAAATCGGTTAATAAGGAATAAAATGCAACTAAAATCAGCCTTTACCGCGCTATGCAGTGCCGTGATCACATTTAGCTTATTAGTCAGTGAGCCTTTAAAAGCACAAACTAATTTCACGCTTCCTGATTTAGGCACATCTGCATTACAAGCTCTTCCGCTCGAAAAAGAGCGTGCTGTTGGCGAAGTGATGATGATGCAAATACGTGGCTCTTCTCCTGTAATTAACGACCCTGTGCTTGATGAATACTTAACAACGATTGGTCGTAAGCTTGTTGCTAACGCGAATGATGTCCGGTTTCCGTTTTCGTTTTTTTGGATAAATAATACTGAAATAAACGCATTTGCATTTTACGGCGGGCACGTCGGCGTTCATACAGGCTTAATTGCGCAAGCTGATAACGAAAGTCAGTTCGCTTCGGTCCTTGGTCACGAAGTTGCCCATGTAACCCAGCGCCACCTAGCCCGTAGAATTCAACAACAACAGGATAATAGCGCATTGACGATTGCGGGTATGATTGCCGGTATATTAGCAACTGTTGTGGCACCCGATGCAGGCATTGCTATTATTTCAGCAAGTCAAACGCAATCTGCTTTTAGCCAATTAACACATAGCCGCTCGGCTGAGCAAGAAGCAGACCGTATCGGTATGCAAACACTTAATAATGCAGGTTTTGATGCGCGTGCATCCAGTGAATTTTTAACCAAACTAGCTGCGCAAATTCGATACAAGTATAAGCCACCAGCTTTTTTGCTAACTCACCCACTACCAGAGAGTCGTGTATCTGATGTACGCTTACGTGCAGAACAATTTCCTATGCGTCGCTTACCTGCCAGCCTCGATTTTGATTTAGCCAAAAGCCGAGTGATTGCCCGTTACGATAACAAACCAGAAGATGCTGAATCCTTATTTAGAAAATTAATGCGTGAAGAGAGTTACCATAGCGTTGCACTAGAATACGGTTTAGCTATTAGCCTACTGGATCAAGATAAATTAGATGAAGCACAGCCTATTTTAGATAAGTTATTAAAAAATGATCCTAAAAACCTTTTTTATATCGATACTAAAACCGATTTATTTATCGCTCAAAAAAATGCGGCTGAAGCGGTTACATTTTTAGCCGAACGCAACAAATATCGCCCTAACAATCAAGTTATTACACTTAACTATGCTAATGCTGCACTTGAGGCAGAACAATATGAGCTGGCAGAAAATATACTTAAAAGTTTTTTACTTGAAAAGCCAGAGCACAGCTTAGGAAAGCAGCTACTTGCCGATGCTTATCAAAAACAAGATAAACTCGCGGCGTATCATGAGGCGAATGCCGATGTTTTATCGCAATATGGAGCATACTTAAAAGCTGCTGATGAAATCCAAAAAGCACTTAACTTCGTAGAGCCTACAGAGCTTATAAAACAGCAACGATTAAAAGCATTACTTACCCAATACCGTCGTTTACAAAAAGAGCTTGCAAGACTTTAAGTCTGCAAGCACTTGCCCTAAAATAGACGCAACTCACACTTTGGATACATTTTATGTCTGTTACCCTTTATCATAATTCGCGTTGCTCTAAATCACGTGAAACGCTTGCTTTATTACAAAATAATTCTATTGAGCCGACAATTGTCGAGTATTTAAAAACACCATTAACTCATCAACAAATAACAACACTTATTAGTCAGCTTGGTTTTTCATCAGCCCGTGATTTAATGCGCACCAAAGAAGATGATTACAAATCACTGAATTTAAAAGATGAAACAAGTGAAAATGCACTAATTAATGCAATAGTTCAAAATCCCAAGCTTATTGAACGCCCTATTGTCGTCAATAATAATAAAGCAGCAATTGGACGCCCACCAGAAAACGTACTAAGCGTTTTATAATGAGTACAACCATAGTGGTACTTTATCACTCAAGCCATGGCTCCGTTGAAGCCATGGCCCATGAAATAGCTGAGTCGATAGAGCAACAAGGCGCTACCGCCTTGCTGCGTACGTTTGTGGCTAAAAACGCGCATGATATAGTGATCTCCAAAGACGACTTGATAAACTGCGATGGGCTTGCCTTTGGTACACCAACACGATTTGGCATGATGGCCTCTCAAGCAAAAGCGTTTTGGGAAACCACCAGTGATCTATGGCTAAAAGGTCAATTAATAGATAAACCCGGCTGTGTATTTTCATCATCGAGCAGTATGCATGGCGGGAATGAAGCCACTTTACTTAATCTATCGCTGCCATTACTGCATCACGGTATGATGTTACTTGGGGTGCCTTACGATGTCCCAGAGCTGCTAGCCACGCAAACAGGCGGTACGCCCTACGGTGCGAGTCATGTTGCTGGAAGCAGTAACAGCGCACAGCTAAGCAAAGACGAAATTAAAATATGCCAAAGCGTAGGTAAGCGCCTCACAAAAATTGCGAGAAAACTTCAATGAATACAGCCCAAAATCCAGCTAAAAAGCCCATTACAATTAAATTTCAACGCACTGCGATAGTTGGCTATATCGGACTGTTTATTTTAATGCCACTGTGGATGTATGTTGTCCCCCCTCAAGAAGGTCCAGTCGACTTAATATCTCTGCTTTTACCTATTATTCCGCTATTGTTGCCTCTTAGAGGAATAATTAAAGACAATACATACACGTATGCTTGGGCAAACTTTATTGTCATGCTGTATTTTATTCATGGACTTACCATGCTGTGGGTTGCTCCTGATGAGCTAATATGGGTTTTATTGGAACTGGTATTTGCATCTGCTATGTTTATTGGCTGTACGTATTACGCCAGACATCGCGGACAAGAGCTAGGTTTGAAAATTCGTAAACTTAAAGAAGAACTTGCTGAAGAAAAAGCGGCAAATGAGCATAATACTCATTAAGTTAGACCGGCTCTTTATACTGAACTAAAAAATAAAAAACACGCTTAAATTAATTTAAGCGTGTTTTTTATTGAACCAATTCACTAAGATTACTCTGTTTTAAAAAGTAATCTAATACCAATCTGCTTATATATGGGGTCTATTTAACGTTAAGAAAATTACGCTAGGGGCTGCTGACCTTTAGCGATTAATTTTGCAGCTGCATGTTTGGTATTTAGGCAAGGCAGAGCCTATGGTGTGTGGTTATTCCCCATAAACAGGCAATAACGCAGTATAAATGCCAAACATGCGCTGCCCTTTGGGTTCTTTCTAGGGACGATTAACTCTTTGTTGCTCGGTTTTGACTTAGCCCGCTAGGTTACAAACCTCGCGCCGCGATTAAACCGCCCCTAGATTGAGCGAATTTCAATCTACAAAGGTCAACACGCCCTAGAACTAGGCAAAAATTTTTGTATCTAGTTGTTCTAAATAAATAATTTTAACGACGGTATAGTGCAATTTAATTCGTTAAATTGATCAAAAATTTATGCAGTTTGGTATAAATTAAACTAAATCACTCAAAGCCGTGAGCATAACAATACCTGCCAAGCCTAACTGAGCTATTAAGCTAACTAACGAGAACCCTCTCAACACAAATAAGCCCCAAGGGTGCTTTATATGTGGATAAAGTGCACAGCGCTTTAGACTCATGGCAAAGAAAAAACACACCACAGTGATCATGGTTAAACCCAGTGTTAATTCACTTTTTACAGTAAGTGTATCGTCAAAAAAGAAAAATAACTGCAATGGAAAAAGTAACGTAACAATGGCATGCAAAGCATGTACTTTTTTAATGCGGTCAAACTGCCCATCAGGTGATAACTCTTTTATTCCAAAATCACGTTCTAAACATTTAACTAAATTTTGTGCTTTAAGACTTACCGCTAATCGATAACAGCTTAAGCCTTCTTTGTTGCGGGCTCTAAAGTCGTAACCTGCTTTAATTAACAGCACCATTAACGATTCATTTTTAGAATGAACAGCGTAATGTAGTCCAGTGTTACTTAAGCTATCCGTGGCTTTCTTGTCTTGTTTTGAAAGCAGTGTTTCAACTACATTCACAAAGCCTCTTTCAGCTGCCCACATAAAAGCGGTTTTATCGTTCTCATCAGCCAAAGTGCCTGTGGCTCCTTGCTCTATAAAGCGCATAGCCATAGTTTGCTTCGCTGTTTTTTTACGTAAATGAGTCAACAACGCTTTTTCAAGTAAGACGACAGAGTCAACGTCTGGAGAAACTTGAGTCAGTAACGTAAAATAATCTTTACCGTTGGCCACTTTGTCACTGGCAAGTTCAGATAACTTATCTAAATCTGCAATGGATGCTGGAATAAATGAACTTAATCGCTCTCTAAAATCTAGTTCTTTCCAAAGTGCTAATGTGTCAACGGCCGACATTTTACTGTCATTAGTTAAAGCATGCTCTATCAGTGTAAAGTAGCGCTTACTAAAAAATAAGCTGAGTAATGAAACAGGTGTGGTTATGGCATTTTGCGCCGCAATGCTTGCATACTTTTCAAGTCGTTGACACAACAAAAGCACAAGACTTTCAGGAGTATATTCATTATCGTAATAATGGTTTTTAACCGCATTGATATATGCTTGTGCATCTTCGTCATATTCAGAAATATGCTGAAAAAAACATTCTTCGAAAGGTTCTAATGGCGTTAACCATGCCAAATAATAAATAGGCGGCAAAACGGTAGTGCACACACCATCGTCTTCATCAGTAGAACGACACGCGGGCCAAGCTTCCAAAGCATCTAAAATAAAGGCACCATTTTGCTCTACAAGCCCTTTAATAAGTAATGGGTATTCCTTTGGCCAAATTAGTACGTTTTCCATTAAAACAACACAACTCCAGTGTACTTGGGTAGACAGTCAGTTATAGCAGCTTTTAGCTGACACCACGCTTAATCAAAGAGGCAATATTCTAGCACACCTTTGTTTAGCTACTAGCGCAAAATTGATGAATAACTACAATCCTTTTGGATTACTTCACTGAAGAATATAAAAACAGCCAAGTCCATAGGAAATTGGCTGTTTTTTTGGTTGGAGTAGGACTTAATCAGAGCCAGACAACTATTTTATTTCTTTTTCAGCTCGCTGGTAACTTGCTCTAAACCTACGTCCGAAATACGCTGAATAATCTCTTTTTGCTTAGCACTGAGTAACGAAATACCCTCAGCAACAATATCGTATACTTTCCACTCATTATTTTTACCTAATCGTAACTTAAAGCTCAAGTCGATTGTTGGTGCATTTGGTTCAATAATTTGTGTATTAACGGTTGCGTACTCAGAATCGCTTTTTGTATTGTTACGTTCAAATACAACTTTTTGACCCGTGTATTTCATTAATGCGCTTGCGTAGGTACCTGTTAAATAATGCTCTACCGCACCAATAAACTGAACAGCTTGCTCGCGCTCAATTCCTTTAATATGTTTACCTAATAATTTAAATGACACAAATTTAACGTCTATATGTGGCATTAAACGTTTCTCGACTATTTCAGACATTGCCTCTTTACTTGCATTCCCATTGCTATTTACTTTAGCAATGTCAGCAAATAATGTATCTGCAACTGATTCCAAAAGTCTGTCAGGAGATTGTTGTGTTTGTGCAAAAAGTGAACTGCTCAAAAATGCAGTTACAACTAATAATAGCTTAATGAATTTCATAATAAATTGTCTGTATGATTAATATTGCTGTAATTTACGCGAAGCATACGCAACAAAAAAGGCATAAATAAGCAACTTATTAATGCTCAATTTGCACCAATAAAATAACTAAATGCAATTCAACTAGTTAACCTTAACTCTGGTTAAGAGATTTACTATCCAGAGTTCAGGTTAGTTATTGATTCCTATTAGCACTCTATAAACAACCGACACTTTTCTCTCATTGCACATATCAGCTTGAGATAAGTTTATTATCCTGAGATGAGGGCGTGTTGATCTTTTATTGATGTTACAAGTCAAAACGGTCACACTTAAAATTGTTGAAAAGTAAGGAAATCATTATGCAAACTTGGCAAATTTTTATAATCGTAGCTGGTGTTTTCGCCGTTGTTATTGGTAATATCGCGCTGGTTAAGTACTCTGCAAAAATGGAGTTCAAAAAACCCGATACCGATATTAAAAATACAACAGACACAAAAAAGCCCTGATCAATCAGGGCTTTTTAATGCGTACTAAATATAAAATTATTTAGCCGACTAACCAATGCGCCATTAGCGCAATAACAGGTAAAGTAATTAGCGTTCGCAAAATAAATATAATAAATAGCTCTAAAATATTTACCGGTATTTTACTGCCAAGTAAAAGTGCGCCTACCTCAGACATATAAATCAGCTGCGTTACACTCATCGCTGCAATTATAAACCGTGTAACATCACTTTCAATAGTACCTGCGGCTAAAATTGATGGAATAAACATATCAGCAAAACCAACCATAATAGTCTGTGCTGCGGCCTCTGCTTCTGGCACTTGCAGTAATTCTAAAAATGGAATGAACGGCATACCTAAATATTGAAAAACAGGCGTGTATTCAGCAATAATTAACGCAAATGTACCTACAGCCATAACCACAGGCAATACCGCAAACACCATATCAAAGGCATTATGTAAACCTTCTTTAACCGTACCTATAAAACCAGGTGCTTTATGCGCTTTAGCCAATGCTACATCTAAAGAGTGCCCTAATAATGTTTTACCTTGCGGCACTAACTCTGCGTTAGCATCAGGTGCACTACCATCAATTAATACATCTTTTTTGAAGCGCAGAGGCGGCAAACGAGGAACAATGATAGCAGCGACTACACCCGCTAAACATACGGTTAAATAAAACGGAGCAAACAAGTATTCAAGCTTAACTTGACCAATAACGACTAAACAAAATGTAATGGATACCGCTGAAAAAGTGGTTCCAATAATAGCTGCTTCACGTTGTGTGTAATGTTTATCTTCATACTGACGAGCAGTCATTAAAATACCAACACTGCCATCCCCTAACCAAGATGCCACGCAATTCACTGCACTTCGTCCAGGTACGCCAAATAAAGGCCGCATTATTTTAGTAAGTAAGGTGCCCATTAATTCTAGTAACCCAAAATTAAGCAGTAGTGGTAACAATAAACCAGCAAGAATAAACACAGAAAATAACACGGGCAACAAGTCGTTTAATACAAGTGCACCTGTATTTTCAGAAATAATAGCATGGGGTCCAATCTGTAAGGTGGTCATTAAAACAAATGCCATACCAAAAAGACGCGTTACCAGCCAAATCCAACTAACATTAAATAAATGATTAATTAAGAATATGTTACACAATACTTTTGGTTTAAACACACTCGTTATAAATGACAGTACGCCCGTTATACAGATAGTTATTGTAATAATAATTTTTGCAGAGTCTGAAAAATAAGACTGTATTGCTTTGGCCATTACCGCGATAGGTATTGTCATTATTTCACCAGTGGGCACTGGCGTCATAAACAAAAAAACGCCAACAAGTGAAGGAACTAAAAAAGTAAACCAAGTACGCCAATCGTACTGCGTTGAGGTAGGTAATTGAGACATATTGTTAACCTATAAAACTACAAAAAGAGCTTAACGCCCTTTTTGTAGTTAAATTTATTATTATTTAAATTTTAATGCCACGCTTAATGAGAGCGGCTTCTAGTGCTTGTTGCAGCCCATTCATCGTGCCTGGCTCAAGCGTTTCACCCTTGTCATCCATCCACGTTAAACTTGTACCGCCTTCTTTAGTTTTACTTACTAAAATTTGATACTGACCTTCATCAATAGGAAGCTGAGCAACTTCATCACCCCAAATTGAATCCCAAACGCTGGTTTCTGGTGCGCTATAATCGGCAGTAATTAAACCTGTCTCTTGGTTAATTTCAACAATCGTGAAAGATAAACGCTCTAAAAAGCCAGAAAAGCGATCGAATACAGCGTCATAAGACTGCTCAGTAACCAATGCTGCATTACCTTTATTATCAAAGCCCATTTCAAGTGAAATAACACCTTGGCGTTTACGCATTTCTACTTCAAGTTGGCGGTAACGATAGTCAAACTCACTCACTACTTGATTGAGCGCACGTACTTCTAATTGCTGTTTTAGCAAATCAGTAAGTGCGTTATCACCTTTAAAATCAATAAGCTCAACACGTAAAGACGCAGTTCGTTGGTGCGACTTTTCTTCAATTGTGAATCTGAATTTTTCTAGGTCTGCATTTTTGTCGCTGCCCCAAAGCCAGCTTTCCTCAGTTTTAATTATTGCGTACCAATCAGTTTCAATAACACCTAATAGTTTATCTTCTTTGGTGGTCGCTGCCTCATTATTGGCTAGCACTGATTTAATCGTGTCCCAAATAAACGTATCTAAATCAGCAATACCATCGCTTTTATCAAAATAAACACGCGCTATTTTATCTGTTTCTTCAACCCAACTGCCCTTCGCTACGGTAAGTACTTGAGCAGGTGGACGATAATTAGTTGCATCGGGATTATTATCGTATTGGCCTACTTCCATTTTATAAACCGGATCTTGGGCTGGTTGAGATAATGACGCGGGTGCTTTCACAGGCTCATGTGTGCGGTAATTACGCTCACTATGTGCACTATTAGTAAATACACTACACCCTGATAAACTTACCAATACACTTACTGCAAGTGCTTTTGGGATCCAATACTGCACAGATAATTCTCCTTAGCGTACCCTTTAATTGTTTTAACAAATATATGAGTGGGTTACGCCGATTTGGTTCAGTGTAAAGTCAATATTAACTCTACATTATTATTTGGCTGTCTAATTGCAATAAAGTTCAGCACTTCAACTTAGAAAAATCTAAGTGCAAATAAACAAATTTTAGCTATGGTACTTTCCTGTGCCAGTAAAAACAAGAAACACCGTACTTTAAAATTGCTTAATTAGCCTGTGTTGTAGTTTAGGTAAGGTTTTGTGTTAAACTTCGCCGCCATGCAACTTATTGTGTGTATTTAATGTTGTTGCCAACCCAGTTGTTATAATCAAAGTAACTTAGGTATTTTTACCCATGACTGCATTTTCAAATCATCAAATTGTTTTAACTGCTATTGGCGAAGATAGGCCGGGTATTGTTAGTGAACTTACACAATTAGTAAGTGATTGCCATTGCAATATAATTGACAGCCGTATTGCTATTTTAGGCTGCGAATTTACCTTTATAATGCTGCTAAGCGGCGATATGTCAGCAATCAGCCGTATTGAACACGTGATCCCCACCAAAGCGATGCAGCTTGGCTTGCTTACCATGATGAAGCGCACATCAAGCCACACACCCAGTGAGTTTTGCGCAGGATACACTTTAGAATACACAGGAATAGATACGCCAGGTACTCTGAGCAAAGTAACACGTTTTTTTGCCGACAACCACATTAGTATTTGCTCTTTAAAGTCAGATACCTATGATGAAAGTACTGATACAAAAATGCGTTGTGAACTTGAGTTTAATATTCCTGTTGACGTAGATATAGATCAATTTAAAGTTAGTTTTGAAAGCCTTTCGCACACATTAAACGTAGATTATATTTTTAAACGAATTCGTTAAGGATACCAACATGAAAAAAATCAGCCCATTACAAGCTGGCGACGCAGCCCCTGCTTTTAGTTTACAAAACCAAAACGACGAATCAATTAGCTTAGCGTCGCTTTTAAAAGAGCAACAAGTTCTCGTTTATTTTTATCCAAAAGCGTCCACACCAGGCTGTACTGTACAAGCCGAGAACTTACGCGATCAACATGCTGAGCTTGCTAAGTTTAACACCCGTGTTGTAGGTATTAGCCCAGATCCAGTTAAACGTCTTAAAAACTTTGAAACAAAAAAAGAACTTAACTTTGACTTACTAGCCGATGAAGATCACGCTATTGCAGAAGCATTTGGGGTATGGGGTTACAAAAAATTTATGGGAAAAGAATACGAAGGTATTCACCGCCTAACCTTTTTAGTCGGCCAAGACGGAAAAATAAAACACTTGTTTGATAAATTTAAGACCAAAGATCATCACCAAGTCGTGCTAGATTATTTAGCTCAAAATTAAAGTAGCCCTCTAAAAACGGCCTCTAAAAATTAAAAAGCGTTGCTTAAGAGCAGCGCTTTTTTTATGTCTATTTGTTATAGCATTCAAGTTAAATATATTACGTTACTATGAGATTTTTAATTATCGCCATTCATATAAAAAGCTATCGCTTTAAGTATTGTATTGCCACACCACTTAAAGCAATTGCGTGTTCTTGATTGAAAGCCTTGTCTGTACTATGTAGATTACTTTTACCATAGCTACATTCGGTTAACTCACACTCAGTATCGCTATTCTTTGCCAGTGATCTGAAAAGCCGTATTAATATGCCTTTCTAGACCCATCAAAGGTCGGAGATAGACGGTATTATATAAGCCGAGACATGCTGGTAAATCACGCCAAGGACAGCCTAAACTTAAACGATATAAAACCTCTTCCATTGTATGCTCTTTCTCTGTGAAAATGGATATCATAAATCTTTAATTTACTGCTGTTTAATACCCAGAAAATGTTTTATATCCCAATCCCGTATGTTTTGTTTTTAATAAAGTAAATTATACGTGACTACCACTAACGTACAAACCTCAAGCAAAAATTAGCAAACAATAGTGAGCCACTATTTTTTAAGGGTATGTATCATCTTTTGTGCATTTGCATTTTGTGGGTTCAATTGCAATGATTGCTCATAGTTTGCTATCGCATTAACAGTATCTCCAAAGAGCATGTACGCTTCTGCTAAACTATCAAATGCATTTGCATCATCAGGATATAGATGGCTATAAACCCTAAAAAGCGTTATAGCTACTTGGTAGTCCTTGTTACCTAACGCATTATATCCGGCATTATTAATTGCATTAGCTGAAAGAAGTTTTGAATCAGGATAGTTTTTTTTCCATGCTTTATATGCCTTTAATGTGCTTATAAAATCAGCGTGTTTTGCTACTTCAAAAGGAAGTTGTTCATCTTTTTCAAGTTTGCGCATCGCGCGCTCAGTTAAACCACTCCCGACATTATTTAGTACTAAAAAATATTTATTAGATAAAGGGTTCATTACAACACTTATCTGATTAGGGTTATTATCTACAGCAAACATCCCACCTCCTTGATAATGCATTTTAACGCCTTTTTTGTTTTGAAGGGGATCTTCATATATCAAGCCGTTACCGGATTTTGATAATGTAATCGTCACTATTTGATCAAACTGAGATAAATACCTGCCGAGCATTTTCTCTATTTGATGCTTGGGGGGTTTTGCTGTTGCTGAAATTACACGTGCCCATTTCATTTTTTTTATCGTACTGTCAATAAACGCATCTATTGCAGGGTTTCTGTGCTCTGTTGTCGCATTCATAAAAACCATAATGCCTTTACCACCTTGCATTGTTGACATAATATGCCCGCCAGTACCAGTGTTTGAGCCTCCATGCGAGAACCACTCTAGATTACCTTTGGCCTCAAATCTCATCCAACCCGGTGACCACCCACCTATTTTTTTAAGCGTGTGAATATCTGTAGTGGTACGTGCTACGAACATTGAAATAACCGACGTTACTTTACCTGCTAACGCCTTTTGATATTCAATTGTGAATTTGGCCATGTCTTGTGGCGTACTCCATAGCCCAGATGGTGCTATTTGCGGACAAATTGGTATGCCATCTCTTATAACCTGCTGCTGACGATCATGAACCTTCGCAACATTAGTTAAAAATTGTTTATCTCCATTTTGATACATCGTTGTATTTTTCATACCTAATGGATCAAATAGCATCTTTTGAGCTAATGCTTGCAATGGTTTACCGGTTATATCTTCAATCGCAACTTGTACTATTACATACCCTCCGCCACTGTATTGCCAATCAGTGTCAGGGGCAAATAGCATCGAAATCGGACGTTTATATCGTGGTAGCTTTTTACCCTCAAGCACATCTATAAGGGTTGGAATATCATCCCCTAAATGAAAGTCAGCATACCCGCCTTGGCTCATCCCTGCGGTATGCGACAACAACTGCCGAATAGAAAGGTTTTTTGATGACTCAAACACTGATGAAGGTAACGCCCAGCGTTTTAAATAGTTACTCACAGGTGTATCTAAATCTAATTTACCTTGCTCTGCGAGCATTGCTGCAATTGTTGCAGTGACAGGTTTTGCAATAGATGCCGTTGAGAAAGCAGTAAATTGATCAATTTTCTGCTTACTTTTAGTATCTTTAACGCCTGCAAAATTAGTATAAATCACTTTATAATCATCAATAACAGCAAAACTTAGCCCAGGTATTTTGTAGTTATCAATAAACTGCTGATAACTATATTCTTCACCTATCGGTGACGTAAAAGTAGTTAATTGATGTGTATTACCAGTTATAGATAGTTGCGTTTTTTGAGTGTTAGCGACACACACACTAGCCACAATTAAACTTAGCGCTGCGCAACATTTACTCAAAGTCATGATAGTTTTTTTAATAGCCATAGGAGCATCTCGTTCTGTAAATTAAACCTCAGTGTGGCGCATTAGCCGCCTTAAATAAGCAACTTATGCATGAACGGCTCGTATAATTCCTCAACACCTCGAATGTTTTCCTTTTTTATTGCTAAGATGGGGAATATAAAAGAGGGAACACAATGCTTAAGTATCAGCTCATATTCATTTTATTTTTTACAAGCTTCGCTACCTATGCGCAAGAGCCTGATGCTATCTTTGCCGAGCACTATTATTTAATTGATGATGACGATATTGCTTATTCATTACCTATCGTAAACCGCTCTGTGTGGCAAAAAAATACATTTCACGGCATTAAAAATTCAAAAAATATTCGATGGGTGCAAATGGACTTTAATTTTGAAAAAAAGCCCTCGTCTTCGCTAGGTTTGTTTATTAGTATTTTGGGATCGTTTGAGGCTTATTGGGATGGTGTTTTAATCGGTAAAAATGGCCTTGTAGGTGATTCTCAACACACTGAAGTTGCGGGCCTGATCGATAAAATAATGCTGTTGCCTAATACTGCAACTGATAAAGGCACACATACTTTAAGTTTACGTATTTCTAATCAGCGCGTTTCTTCTGAGGTAGATTATATCTCGTTTACAAGTGCGATAACAGAATATGACTATTTAATACAGCTGCCTTATAAAAAAGCCAGTTTACCGTTGATAATGACCAGCGCCTTACTCTTAATTGCTTTGTACTCATTGATTGTATTTATTACTAGTTACCGCCAACCCAGCTACTTAATATTTAGCATATTATGCTTAAGTATTTTGGTTCTTATTTTTGTAGAATCATGGCGTGGTCTTATGCCTTACCCTTACGATTGGCAAATCCCTCGCTTACAAATAGTTTTAGCATTGTCGTGCTTAATTTCACTGCTTTTCACCTGTTTTTTTGCATGGTTTTTTAAATTATCAAAAACAAATCGTACAATATGGCTAGCATTTGTTATTTGCTTGCAAGCTGTGTTGTTAATCGCGGTTGGTGGATATGACAATAGAAGCTTATATGTATTTTTAGTGGGCGTTTTTAGTGCTGTGTGCATTTGTATCAAAGCTATCATTACGCAACAAGCCAATGCAAAATTAATGGTTTTGGGTTTAGCTCTATTCATTGCACCTATTTTTATAAATAGTTATTCATACATGGATCAGTACTTTTTTCTCTCTTTTGCTGGGTTAATCTTTTTAATGCTCTACACCCTTGCACAAACCATGAGTGCTAGTACCAAACAACTTGAACAAAGTAAAATTAATGCAAGTCGCCTTGAGCTTGAATTAGTCAAACGTAATCTACAACCTCACTTTATCTTAAACACATTAACAGCTGTTGAAGAGTGGATTGAAGACTCACCTGCAACAGCGGTAAAATTTATCCACGCCTTAGCGGATGAGTTTAGATTTATGGCGCAACTGTCTGCAAAAAAAATAATCAATCTCCAAGATGAAATCGACTTATGCCGTTCCCATTTAAAAGTTATGACATATCGCTCAAATATAAACTACTCCCTAAGAGTGGATATATCTCACCCGAATAACTGCATTCCACCGGGTATTATTTTAACATTAATAGAAAACGCAATTTCGCATAACCATTACCAACAAGGCCATATTACCTTCTTTTTTGAGCAAAAAATAATAAATAACACGCAGTATTTAACGTTTATCGTCCCTATAAATGCGATTACTCATAATTCAAACAAAAATGCTACACAAGAACGTACACAGACTAAAATAGGCGCAGGTATTGGTAATAAATACATAGCAGCAAGGTTAAATGAAAGCTTTTCTAATCAATGGTCTTTATTGCAGAATATTGAAAAGCAACAATGGGTTACAAAAATATCAACGCCGTTAATAGATTATGATGATCACCGTGCTAATAATAGCAACCTCAAGGATCCCCTATGAAAAAAGTATTAATGGTTGAAGATGAATTTATGGTAGCAAAAAGATTAAAGCGCTTTATTGAGAACGCCTTTGATGAACAAAAAATCGAATTGCATATTTGTACTAATCTTGACGACGCCTACGATTACTTAGCCGATCACCCTATTGATGTTTTATTTTTAGATTTAAACCTGCAAGGTAAAGATGGTTTTGAGTTATTAAAGCACACCCTCTGCGAGAGCTTCCACACAATTATTGTTTCTGCTAATAGCGATCGAGCGATTGACGCGTTTGATATTGGCGTACTCGATTTTGTAGCGAAGCCATTTACTCAAGAGCGTATTAAAAAGGCAATAAACCGGTTACAACAGCAGCATAATGGGGCTAGCAAATACTTAACCTATAAATATTTAGGAAAAATCGAATTACTTCCAATAGAAGATATTCTCTATATCAAAGCTGACGGCCATTACAGTGTGATTGTAACTAAAGCCCAGCAAAACAGAGGTACTAAACAAATTTTACACGATAAGAATTTAGATAAATTACTCACGTTATTGAGCCCAGACTTTATCCGGATACACCGCTCGTATGTCTTGCCAATATCTAACATTAAGGCATTACTCAGTGAAGAAGGCAGCAAATATAACGTGCAACTTCATACCGGTGAACAGCTTCCTATAGGCCGTACCAGACTAAGTAGCTTAAGGACGAAATTATTGGTTAACTAAATAACCTAAACTCTGGATAATAAATCTATCTCAAGCAGCTATTTTCAGCGCTAACTGCGTTGAAAATCTCTGGCTAGAGAAAATAAATTTAAATATATCTATTATTCAATACGTTAGTAAATCTCTTAACCAGAGTTCAGGTTATTTATAACTTCAATCTTTGATACAAACCCGATGCTCTCGATACGCTTTTATTCATCGCTAGTTGCAGTACTTTTTTATCTGCAACCAGCTCAAAGGTGTTTTTAGCACGGGTTATGCCCGTATACACTAACTGCCTGTTGATCCCCATACGGGCTTGTTTTAGCGGTGGCAGTACCATAGCGGTGTAGCTAAATTCTGAGCCTTGTGATTTATGAATAGTCATCACATATACTTTATCGTGCGCCGGCAAGCGTGCAGGCGAAAATGCTCGCTGATTACCTTGCTCATCAATAAATATGGCTTTGAGCTGCCCACTTTCATCTGGCATTAAAATGCCAATATCGCCGTTAAATAACTTAAGTTGATAATCGTTTTGGCTCACCATAATAGGCATACCCGTATAATGATGAGTATTAGGACTTACGGTGATCAAGCCTTGCTGTTGCAATACACGCTCTATTCGTTGATTTAAGCTATGCACGCCGTAATCGCCCTCTCGTACCGCAGCTAAAAGCTGATAACTAGCAAAAGCAGCATGTATCTGTGCAACATTTGCACCTTGGGCTATTAAGTTGAGGTATTTTGCATAATGACTCGCAGCACTTTTAACGAGCTTTTCAATCGGTTTTGCTACAAAGTCATAATCTAAAATGATATCGTTAAAACGCCCTTCAGTACTTTGTTGCTCTACGTAATTTAAAATACCGGTGTTATTGGTGTTTACCGCAAGTGCTAGTTGACCAATGCCGCTTTGTGCATCAAATCGATAACTGTGTTGTAAAAAGGCAATGCAATCTGCGAGTTTAAATTGACTCACGCTTTGCGATACGAGCTTAGGCTCATTATTGAAGCATAAACTATTTAGCTCATTACAACGTGCTTGCGAATAACTTGGCGTTTGCTCAAGTGTTAAACCTTGGCATAAATCGCTCATTACGCTGCCGGTATCTACCGAGGCAAGTTGATCTTTATCACCTAAAAGTATTAATCGCGCGTGCGCAGGTAGCGCTTCTATTAATTTAGCCATCAGCGATAAATCGACCATACTGGCTTCGTCAATAATCAGCACATCTAAATGCAGCGGATTGCTTTTGTTATGTCTAAATTTATTAGTAAACGGTTTTACGCCCAATAAGCGATGAATAGTTTGAGCGCTTTGCGGTATAAGCGTTTTTATATCATCGGGAATCGTTGTGAGCTTATTTTTAGCGCCCAAGATAGACTCACTTAAACGTGCTGCTGCTTTACCTGTAGGGGCCACCAGCTTAATGCTAAGCGGTGCGGTTTTATAAAGCGACTGCAAAATAGCCAGCAACTTAGTCACTGTGGTGGTTTTACCTGTACCTGGGCCACCTGTGATCACACTAAAGCCTTTGGTGGCGGCAATCGCACATGCCACTTTTTGCCAATCAGTTTCAATTGCAGAATCTGCAGGAAAGTAGGTGTGTAAAAGTTCAGCCAATACTTCATTATTAATATTGAGCTTTCGCTCGCTCATGCTTAATAATCTATCAGCAAGTGTTTGCTCATAACCGGCAAGGCGAGCAAAATAAAGCCGGTCGTTAAACAGTTGCAGTGGTTTATTTTCGCCCACGCTTTCATGGCTTTGTAAATAACTAAGCGCTGTGTGCACGTTAAAATCATCACTAAACGGGCTTAGCGTACTGGGTACATTGCCATCGAGTTGATTAAAGTCACCTTTGCGCAAATTAAAAGGATTGCTCCAATCAACCTCATTTAAGGTTAAGCAGCTATGTTGGCTTTGCTGCGATAAGCACAGCAGTAAAATAATATAAAACAGTTCATTATGTGTTTGCTCTTTGTTATTAGCACACAGTAATTCAGCGAGTTTTACATCAACTACACGTAGTCGATTTTGCGCTAATAAATACTCAAGTAACGGGACTTCGGTAATTGCATTTGCTACAGCCACCTCACCTTGTGGTTCAAGAACATTTAGAGGTTCATCGCTAGACGCTTGATCAATATCGTCAAACAAACCCGGTTGCTCATTTAGCTCGCTCATAGCATGGCTCCTTGGCTAAATAAGCTATCTAAAATAATCACTTGTTCTACAGTTAGCTTTTTAAAGTACACGCCTTGCCCTGCTGGCATTCCACGTAAAAACGTGTAATACACGCCGCCTAAATGGGTCTCTATTGAGTAATTAGCTATACGTTGTTTTAATAAACGATGCAGCGCTACCGTGTAGATTAAATACTGTAAATGATATTGATGACTGCTCATCGCTTGTTCAAGCATGTCGCCTTTGTAATCAGCTGGCGTACTGCCTAAATAATTAGACTTATAATCTAAAATATAATATTTACCTTGGTAGCAAAATATTAAATCGACGAAACCTTTTAATAAACCTTTTACTTGCGAAAATTCAAGCTTACTTTGCGTAAAACCAAAATGTTTAACCAACATTTCGTTTAGCTTAGGTGCACTTAAGCTCTCAAGTGGTAAATTAAATTCCATTTCGACTAGGCAATCATTGGGGGCAAGCACACCCAATGAAAGAAGGCTGTTATCTAAAGAGCACTCAAGAACATCAAGCACCCATTTTTCAGCCACTTCTCGCCATTGCTCACCTATGTGGTATTTTTCAAGGCTGCGCTTAACTACCTCAGATAAGTTTTGCTCGTTATTAGTTGGATGAACTACAGGGCTAGTAAAATCTATTTGTTCAAATATTTCGTGCAAACAGCTACCAGGCTTTGGCCCTTTAGGAAAACTATAAGGTGATGGTAGTTCGTCCTCTTGCACTGCAAACTCGTCTTTTTCGTGATCTTCATCACTTCGCCCTGGGGCTAATTGGTCGCTGTGCTTTTTAAAGCTCAACGCACTAAAGCTGGTTGCTCGCCAATTACGCTCAATAGTTGCCGTTACACTATTAACAGTTAATGTTTGCTGCGCACTTTCACTATTATTAAAACTAAGTGTTCCCTGCTCTAATAATGTGTGTGAGGTAAATTGCTGATAGCCCATCGCGCTATTAGCATCGCAAAACTCACTTAAATGCGTGCGCCATGTTTGGCTACTGGCAAGCTCAAGCCCTGCAAATAAAACGTGTCCTAGTGCACTACTTTGCATAGCTAAGCGACTACTTTGCCCTTGCCCAATGTTATAAACACCCAGTGCACAAAAATGCACAGCCCGCGTGAGAGCTACATAAAGCAGGCGTAAATCTTCAGCTAGGCGCTCTTGCTCTGCTTTTTGAAGTGCATCTTCGTCTTTACTTAAATCGTAAATTAGCTTGCCGTTATCGTGATAAAGCGCTTCTTTTGCTTCGCGATAGCCACTGGCAAACGGCATAAATACCAGTGGGTATTCAAGCCCTTTTGAGGCATGCATAGTGACAATTTTAACTAAGTTGGCGTCACTTTCTAGGCGTACTTGTACTGTTTCACCGTCTTGTTGGCTTACCTTTTGTGCAAACCAGCGCAGTAAACGTAGCGTGCCTTCAAGCTCTATCTGTTTTTGCTGAAGTATTTCGCCCAAATGCCTAAAGTCCGTCAGCCAACGCTCAACGTTATACCCTAAACCTTGCCATTTAGCGCTAAGTTGGTTGTGACTCATTAAGCGCTCAAGCATAGCCATAGCGCCTTGCTTGTTCCAAATGTGGCTAAGCTGTGCAAAAAAGTTTAAATGCTCTTGCCATTTATTTTCATCATCAGCGAGTGCGTGTATTTCGTTATAACTTAAACAAAATAACGGGCCAGCTAATACACCGCGCAGCAGTGACTCGTCATATTGACCATGTAGCGCCGTTAAAAAGTTAAGTAGGTGATGGCTAAGCTCTTGGCTAAAAACGCTCTCGCGCGATAAATACACGCTGGCTATTTTGGCTTCGCTAAGCGCTTTTTTCATTATTTGCGCTTCAACACGGTCGCGCACTAATATACAAATATCGGAAGCGCTTACAGGAGTACTGCCAATACAGGCATTACCTTGTTTTGCTTTTTCAAGCAGGGTCACTATTTTATTAGCAAAGTGAGTGGCTAAATGCGCTTGCCCTACACCTTTGTTGGTTGGTTTGTTTTTTTCGTCTGCGGCTTCATCCACAAATACATTAAACTCGAATGCGGTAGCGGGTTTGCCATCAATTAAAAAAGAGTCTTCCGCTTTTTTACCTTTAGCAGCTACTGCGTTAAACGGTATGGCGTCGTTATAAATAAAGCTGTTAGCGTGTTTGCCAAATAAACTATTAACGCTATTGACTATATCGGTGCTTGAGCGAAAGTTAGTCCCAAGCGTAAATTGCTGATCAGTCTGCACTGCCTCTTTTGCGCCAATATACGTAAAAATATCCGCCCCCCTAAAGCCATAAATAGCCTGTTTGGGGTCGCCTATCATGGCAAGCGTGGTATTTTGTTGCCCATAAATTTTACTAAAAATACCGTACTGAATCGGATCGGTATCTTGAAATTCATCAATCATGGCAACCTGAAACAACTGCGCAATCTTTTGCGCCAGTACGTCGCCTTGCTCGTTATTAAGCGCACTGTGTAAATTGGTCAATAAATCATCGGGAGTGATCACACTTTGCTCTTGCTTGCGCTTAACTATGGCGGCTTTTACCCAGCGTGCTGCATGTTGTACAACCGCTATTTTTAGCCCTTGGTTTATGGTGTTGTTAAGGGCGGCAAGCTCGTCAAACTGACTTAGTAAGGGATGCATAAATAATGGCTGATTTTTTTTATAATTGCCTGCACCACTTAAGCTTTCTGTACTCCACACTTCAAACGAATACTTGTTAGTGCCAAATTCAAAAAACAAATCGCCGCCTAGGCAATATGCTTCAAGCGCTGCAAGGCTGCCTTTTCGAGCTGGCGTTTTAGACCCGCTTAAACCCGAGCTTTTAATGGCACCTATAAACTCTTGCTCTAACACTGCTTTTTTAAATGCAGGTACACAGGTTATGTACTCGTCACGCGCTTTCCATACATCCTCTAAATTTATTTGTGGCGTAATGTGTGCATTGGCTTTATTTAAAATACTGGCCACTTGAGCAAATAACGACTCTGGTGCGGCAAACACATCTAAAATAGCATCGGTGCGTTCTTTATTAAGTGGGTATACAAACGCGCGCCAAAAATCTTTAATGGTTTCGAGCAGTATGTCGCGCTCGTCCAAAATAAACTCGAGGTTAAACGCCACACCCGACTCAAACGCATGTTGTTTTAGCATCCGCTGACAAAAACCATGAATGGTAAATATAGCTGCCTCGTCCATCGATTTAGCAGCTGCATCGAGTAAATCAAAGGCGCGGTGCTTATCATCAATTTTGGCAATTACGCCTTCAATGAGTTCGTCGTTTGGGTTTTGCCCAAGTAGTGCATCGCGCGCAGCAATAATTCGGCTGCGTACGCGGTCTTTAATTTCTTGGGTAGCAGCGTCGGTAAATGTCACCACTAAGATTTGCTCAACACTGAGCGGCGTATTTAGCTCACCTTCTATTTGCATACCTAGTAAGTAACGTAAATACAGCCCCGTAATTGTATAGGTTTTACCTGTACCCGCACTGGCTTCTATTAAACTTTGACCAATGAGCGGCATAGTAAGAGGATTAAGCGCTTGCATGGTCACTCTCCTTTGCGTGTTCAAATAAAGGTATGAGCAATTTATCACTCCATTTTATAAATTCTTCTTGGCAGTCATTGAGCGACTGCACCGTTAAGCGAATATACGGATTTTCGCCCTCGCCTCGCCCTATGTATTGCGGGCTAAATTTGCTCATTGCTTTTATTATATCGCCGCCACTTTTAACGTACTCATACCCACTTACCGGAAAAAACGGCACCGGCTCTGCGCGCAGCGCTTTGTATAACTCAAACCAATCGGCTAATAGTGCATCCGCATCGGCTTTGTTTATGGGCGCAAAGGTAATTTGCTTATCAAGCCCAAGTAACAATGTTTCTACTTGTTGATCCATACTTTGCGCTGCAAGGTGATAAATAAAGCCTTTAATTAAATCTTTCGCTTTAATACTCGCGCTGCGATAAAACACTTGTTTTTGCAAATAAACATGATTGAGCCAGCCTTCTATTTTGGTGCCTTCAATGGTAAGCAAAACTTCTATCGGCTCACTTTTCCCGCCTTTAATGTGCTCTTTAACCTGCCCTGCAAGCGCGTCAACTCGGTGCTCCATACTTTCAAATATGAGGCTGCCAACATTGGCTTGAGGTAACTCACCCCGCTGCAGTATTTGCTCGGTACTTAGTGGTTGCTCGTTTATATTGGCTTTAAGTATTTCATCAAGGTAAAAATAACGGCGCAGTGCATCTAGGCTAAAGGGTTCTTCGTCTTTTGCTACTTCGTTAAATTGTGGCAGGCGCAAACCTAATGTTTGTTGATAAAAGCTCTCTTGTGCGCTGCACACACTTTTAATAAACACATCAAGATCTAACTGCTCTGGCACAACAACATCAAGCGCGGTAACTGGCTCTGGTTTAATTGACTCACTTGGCAGCCAAATTGGATTGTAACTGTGGTTACTCAGCACTGTATTGGATTGTTCATCTGCTAAATAATAATGGCTATTAAAGGGCTGTAAATGCTGCTGATTGATTAGACATTCTGGCAGTGTTTTTTCGCTTTTCTCGCTTAATACAAAGCTACGCCCAATATATTCTAACAGCTCGCTTACAAGGGTTGATGGCATGCGCGGTTGGTTATCAAAACACGAACGACCAATGTAACTCATGTATAAGTTGTCGCGGGCACTTAGTAGTGCTTCTAAAAATAAGTAGCGGTCATCTAATTTACGTGATCGGTCACCTTTTTGCTTTTTAGAGTAAGGCACTAGGTCAAAACCAATAGGTTGTACGTTACGTGGGTAGTCGGCATCGTTTAAACCCAGCATACACACCACTTTAAATGGCACGGCGCGCATGGGCATCAATGTACAAAAGTTTACTTGTCCAACTAAAAACCGCTGCCCTACGCCTTTTTCTTGAATGCCTTGTCTAATTAAGTAACTAACAATACGCTGCGAAACCGCTTTACTGTAATCGCCGTTGTCGTGGTGTTTTTGTATCTCTTCGAGCACGTTTTGCAATACTAATAAATCCCAGCTGTCGTCGCTTTCACTTTCATATATCGCGTTTAATAGCTCGCTTAAAATATGCGCTTTATTAGTGAGCGTATCGTCGGGCGTTAACTGCTCTTTAAAGCTTTGCAGTACATCAATAAAGTGCACGAGCTTATTGAGTGTATCAAGCGCCATGCCTTCTACTTCATCGGCGCTGTAAATACCGTTAAACGGGCATTGCTCGTCGCGCATGGCAATGCCAAGCAACAAACGGTTGAGCCCATGTTGCCAGGTATTTAAATCGATAGCGGGTAAATCAAAGCTGCTTTTATGCGCTGCGTTTATGCCCCATTTAACCCCTACACGTTCAAGCCAGTATTGAATTTGCTCGTATTCGTGTGCTTCAAGCCCAAACTTTTCGGCTATTTGCGTAACTTGTAATAAATCGAGAATATCCGACACACCAAAGCGCGAAAACGGTAAGTTAGCTAAACTCGCAAATGAGCTAAGGACAGGCTTTTCTTGCTCTATGGCTAAATCGGCCAATGCGTAAGGGATAAAGCGGCTACCTTGTGCTCCACCAAATACGGCTTCAATGTAGGGGCTGTAAGTGCCTACATCGGGCATCATGACAATTATGTCTTTGGGGGTAAGCGTTGGGTTTTGATTAAACAAGTTAAGTAAGTAGTCGTGCAAGCGCTCAACTTCTCTGAGCGGTGTATGGCAATCGCTGAGCGTAATGCTGGTGTCGGTTGCGCTGATTGGTAATTTACCTTCGTCGTTTATAAACCACTCTTTATTATCACTCAGCGATTCACCTTTAAACGCAAGCTGATAAATCTCACTTTGTACTTGCCCTAGTAAGGTGTCGTCAAACACATCAATAAAACCATCAATCCAACGGGCATCTAACTGTACAAGTTGTTCAAAATAGTCGCGACCTAATTTACCCCACGACGATAATAACGGATTACCAATAAAGTAGTATTCTTCATCTGGATTGGTTTGTTTTTTTTGTTGTGCTTCCACCAGCGGCATTTTAGCGTATTTAGCGCTTATTTTAGCCGCTGTTTTTTCATCTATAATATCGCCCCAGTAATGCTCACTCGGGTTAAAAAAGAATAATATAACCTCGGTTTTTTTACTCAGTGCTTCAAACACCTCAAGCTGCGAGCTGGCAATCGCCGATATACCAAATAAGCTAATGCGTTGTGGCAGTAAACTATTATCCATAGTCTCAAGTGCTGCAAGTAATTGCCCTTGCATATTAGCGCGATGAAATTGGCTTTGCCCAAGCTCTTGGCTTAGTTTTACAATGCGTCGCCATAAATCAGGTTGCCATGGCGCAATGGTTACATCCACATCATCAAGCTCATCTTTGCCGCTATCCCATGTGGCTATCCAGTGCGGTCGGTACATTAAATATTGGTCGTACACATCCGCTATTTTTTCACACAGCGCAAAGGTTTTTTGCCCTTCAATATCGCCCTCTAAATAGGTTTTTAGCGGTAAATATAGCGGCTCGTCAATACAGGTTGGTAAAATTGCAAACAGTTTCCAAGCAAGGTTAGGTTTATTGAATGCCGACTCTTTAGGGACATTTGGTAGCAATTGCTGATACAACTGCCAAATAAAGCTCGATGGCAGCGGAAAATCTACCTGCGCTGCGACCCCTAAGTTTTCGCTCAAACCTATTTTTAACCACTGCGACATACCCGGCGATTGCACTAGCACTACTTCTTTGTCGAACAGGCTTTGCAATGGGTTAACTTTTAACAGCTGGTGGAACTGCGCTTGCAGGGCTTCCATACGGTTTGATTGAATAATATTTAGCATATAACACTGACCTTGCTTGAGATAAAACCAGTGTAAGATATTTTCAATATTAGGGGTAGCGCAAACGGGTAATTGCCATTAATAAATCAGAGAGTTAAGAACTAATTTACAGATTTTTATACGCACAGCATTTATTTTATATACTGTGCGTAGTAGTGAGTTTATTTATAAGGGCTAATACTTGATAAACTAAAGTCACTTTGCATTATTACTTCGCCATCAATGCCTTTTAATTTAAGTGAAATAGCGGGATCAGTTTGCTGCCAGTCTATGCTTAAATCACCATAATTTACGTTATGAGTAAAATCCCCTACTCGGTGTTTGTTAGGACTGACGTCTTTCCACTTTTCAGTTAAGCCAGAGCTAGTCATCTCAATTAATGGGTAATCAAGGTTTTGCTGATACTTTGATATTTCACCCCAGTGCGTATCGCCGCTGATGATCACTACCCCATTTACTTTATGCTTTTTAATCAATGCAAATAAACGGTTTCTATCTTCAGGAAAGTTTGCCCATGATTCCCAACCTGTAAAATCGGGTAAAAGCTGTAAGCTTGAGGCGATTAATTTTATTGCTGCGGGCTTTTTAAGCGCTTGCTCAAGCCATTGCCACTGCGCTTCACCTAACATTGATGCGCCCTTTACTTCACTGGGACTATATGGGCCTTGGTTATTAAGTTTGCGCTTAGTGTAATACCCAAGCTCGCTTACATGGTTTAGCGCATCACGGTTCCAACGCAAATCAGGCATTATTACTTGTATGGTTTGCTCATTTTCACCATACATGTACGAGGTATAAATTCCATCAGGGCGAGTGCGACGCGCTGAGTTTGCAGGTTCATCCCAAAAATTAAGCATAATTTGGCGTGATTGCTCTTTATGCGGATACTCTTTACCTGCGTCGTTTTGGCCATAATCGTGGTCATCCCACATAGCAATAATAGGCGTTTGCGCTTTTAACGTTTTAAAACCAGGCTTTGCCCCTAAACGTTGGTACTTATCGGCAAGTACATCCATATCGTTGGTATCGCCGTAAATATTGTCACCCAGAAATATAAACAAATCCCCTTGCTCTTTATTAATTGCATTAAATATGGGAATGTTTTTATCTTGATGCCCACACGAACCAAACAGGATTTTAGATGGCGCTGCCATTGCATTGCCACTAATTACAAGCGCGACCAAAAGCGCTGGTTGAGTCAATGCATTTAGTAGATGTTTCATTTTAAAATCTCGTTAATGGCAGGTGCCATAGCAGGGTTAATAGTGTGTGGATTTTGCCCTAATGCTTTTAAAACAGTGGCAGCAACTTGCGCTTGTTTAAACTCATTTTTAGTTTTAATTAGACCACTGCCTTTAATGGCGGGTCCAATGGCTGCAAGCCAAATATATTCAGAGCCAATAATCCCCTCAGGAAACGCCTTTTTTCCCTGTGCCGATTTAGCCAATGCACGCTTAGAGCTGTGATGTTGCCAGTCATCGGCGTTGCTGCCACGGCCATGATCAGTGGTAATAATAAGGGTGGTGTTATTTTTATAACCTGCTGTAGTTTGAATGGTTGCCCATAAGTCTTTTATAAACGCGTCACTTTGCCTCGCCGATCTAAGGTATTGATCGTAGTGACCATCATGCGCAAAGTCATCGGTTTCGCCTAAACTTATCACTAGCAATTTAGGTGTTTTAGCCAACATATAGGCTTTAGCAAAACGATAGGTAAAACTATCTAGGCGCACGTTATGCCAAGGGCTGGGGATTTCTTTTTGTAACGCATTTAACAGTGGCGCATCTGCAAATAAATCCTCTGCAACGGGCATAAACCCCGCGTTTACATAAACATCGCTGCGCTTATTATTTACAATGTATGGGAATACATCCCAGCTACCAAATAAAGCAGTGCTGTTTTTAAACTCCGGTAACGTATCTAAACGCTCTAAAATAGTTTTATTTGGGTTGAGGACCTTGTCGTTACTGTTAATGTTTTCGTCAACTTCGCCAGTTAGAATCTCATTATATCCTGGGTATGAAAAATACCACGGATTACTGACCGACATAGTAGAGCCATTAGCCCTATCGCCAATAATTACGCCTTGTTTAGCCACTACTTGCGTTAAAAAAGGCATTAGTAATTGCTGGCGCTCATTTACCGTTTTTGCCCAAAATTGCGTATTTAATTGCTCTGGCTCTTTAACAAAATCAGTATTATTAATTAAGTTTTTATCAGCCCCATTAAATACTTCTTGCCAGCGTACACCATCAAGCGTTACCAGCACTACATTTTGCGCTGCTACAAAGTTACTTACTAATACACTTAAGCTAAATACTGTTACTTTTATAATCGTTTTCATCGTGTTTTTGCGCCCTTTCATATAACAAAGCCCATCAGTGATGGGCTTTATTTTAATTCAATTGCTAATCCTAAACTTTAACTTAAAAGTGAGCAGTGAATGTCACGGCAGCAGTGCGAGGTGCACCAATAAAGTATGTAGAACCATTACCAGTACCACCAGCTAAATAGCTTTTATCTGTAACGTTATAAACAACTAACGATATATCAATTGCTTTAAATGGGCCCGCATCTACATCAGTAGAGTAGCCCGCATTAAAATCAAGTACCGTGTAGCCATCTACTTTGTTTCGCGAGCGTGTGTTTTCATCATTCCATGCACCTAAACGCTCACCAGTGTACTTAGCAGATAGACCAATACGAAAGCCGTCGCTAAAGTAATCTGTAGACACGACAAATAAATCTTCTGATGAATCAATTATGCTATCGCCATTTCTAAAGCTAGGTGCTACGTCGTTACCATTTTCATCTTTTAGTAATACACCTTGCGAATCGTATGCACTTGGATCATCAGACGTGTACTCTGAGCTGCTATTAGTATAAGACGAGTACAGGTTCCAGCTTGGTGTTAACATGTAGCTTGCTGATAATTCTAGGCCCGCTGAATCAATACCACCCACATTAAGATAAGCGCCATTAGTTCCGATGCTGTAATCAATCCCATCTGAACCACTACCTGGTGCAATAAACGTAATACGATTATCAAACTTAACGCTATAGGCTGTTGCTGTAAGCGATAATCTATCGGCTTGGTAGCGCACACCAAAATCAATATTTTCAGCTGTTTCTGGCTCTATCTCAGTAAGTGTCGAGCTGTCTCGTTCAAGTACACCATCTTTAATTGCTGCAAAATTCTCACTGTAGCTGGCAAATAATTCAGTGCTATTATTTAGCTGATACAGCACGCCACCACTGAGTAAAACATCCGAATCGCTATCTACTTTATCTGAGCTTTCATTAGCAAAGTGATCGTACTTTTGTAGCTCAACTAAATACTGCTTAGCACCAATATTTAACGTTAAATCACCGAAGTTAATCGAATCTTGTAAATACCATTTAAAAGTATCGGTCTCAAAGGTATTTTTGTATTGTGTCCAGTAAGGTGTGCTATCAAAATGATGATAAATACGCGCATCAATAACTTTGTGCCAATCACGTGATTCATCACGCTCGCTTTGTTCGTACCAAAAACCCGCTTCTATATCATGCATGCCAAACGTAGCTTGGTAGTTTGCTGTAACGCCTAAACGCTCTTTGTTGTAATGTGTATGGCGATAAGACATAACGGGTGTTGCTGTGGCATCGTAGCACGCAGGATTTAAACTAGGGCCTGACGCCCATGGCCAACTTAAGCTTGCTGTACACCCCTCATTTGGTGCAAGTGGGTTGCCTTCGCTATCAGCAAAACCATAACTACCCGCACTTTTACCGCCTTGAGTTGTTGCATTGCCATTTTCATCAACAGGTGTTTCTAGATAAGGAGGGATCCAATCACCACGGCCTGAGTTTTTATGATAATAAGGGCTCACTGTTAATAGTGACGTTGGTGAAATCGCGTACTCGAACTTTAAATAACCTAAGGTATTTTCACGGAGCGTCCCCCAACCTTCTGCAAACATTTGGTCAAAATGCGGAACCCCTGTCCAGTTCCATGTGAGCTGATCCCAATCGGGTGTTTGTTCAAACTGTTTAAGGCTTACACTGTTGTAGTTTGTTTCATTTACGTCGTCGTAAGATAAGCGTCCAGTAATTGTTAAATCCGCAAGCGTTGTTACCGATTTAATCTCTGCATGTTGGTTATCTTTACCCCCATTACTACCCGAGCCAACCCAGCGACTTGTGTTAGTTTGTGAGTAACTTGCATATGCCTGAGTATTATTAAAAACAGTGCCCGTTTCGTGTTTAACATAATAACGAGTGGCATCGTGGCTGCCTGAGGTATAAGCAAAAGTAGTGCCTTTTTCAAGGCTTGGTGCTTTACTTACAAAATTAAATGTTCCGCCGAGAGCTTCAAGTGATGCCGATTTAATATCAGACGTACCTTGACCAACCTCGACCGTTGCTAAGTTTTCGCTCTCTAAATAACGGTTTGCTTTTGCGCCACCGCCATAATTAGAACCACCATTTGGAATACCATCAACCGTCATACCTAACTGCTGTTGATTACCATCAATACTAAAACCACGCATAGTAATTGTTGTAGACCAATCGTCACCGCCAAATGCATCGCCTTCGTTTATGCTAATACCTGGTAAGTTATCTATTACTGATAATATGCTCGATACCGAACTTTGTTGCTCAAGCATTGCAGGCTCAATCACATTGTTAGCATAACTAGTTGGCTTAGCGACAACGGTTACTTCCTCTATTGTGCTGTCGTTAGCATAAGCTGATGTTGATACAGCCATGGCAATTGCCATGCTCAAAATCGATTTACTTTTTAAAGCGTACATTGTTGTCCCGTTTGGTAATGATTATAAAAAAGTGTTAATTATGAAAACGGGCACAGTATGAGTTTTAAATATGACAGCTAAGATGGAGTTTATTTACATAAAAATTAAACTAATATAGTAGATTTATGGCGGGAATATGTATAAAAAAAGACACCCAAAGGTTTAGCTTAAAGTGTCTTAATTATTTTCTAAAACTTATTACAACGAGTAATTTATTTTAACTCAGCAAGCATCTCATCGCTGTATGGCACTAACTCTTCACCATTTTCAATTTTACTAATGTAGTCAGGGTTCGCAATAAGTGGGCGACCAATCGCTATTAAATCAAATTTATCGTCGTTAATTGCCTCTTTGGCTGCTTCAAAACTATAACTGCCTACACCTACAAGTGTGCCTTTGTAGCCTGCACGTAAAAATTCAGAGGTCGTTTTACCTTCAAGCGCATCAAACGTTGTGCTGTCGTCAAAAATACCGCCGTGTAAATACGCTAAATCTCTTTTTTCAAGTTCTGGTAATAAATAATCAAACACAGCTTTGTCACGGCTATCTTCACTCATATTAAAATAAGCGCCCGGTGTTAAGCGCAAAGCAGTACGCTCGTTACTGACTACAGCAATAACGGCATCTGTTACTTCTAATGCAAAACGCGACATATTTTCAGGCGTTTGACCGTATTCATCGCTGCGTGTATTGGCAGCGTAATGTAAAAACTGGTCAATCAAATACCCGTTAGCACCGTGAATTTCCACGCCATCAAAACCCGCTTCAATGGCATTTTCTGCCGCTTTTGCGTAATCAGCAACTAAGCCTTTAATATCGTCAATTGTAACTGCTTTTGGCGTAATGTAGGTAAGCTCACGCATACGTGGTACAGAGCCTTCAACACCGATTGCCGATGGTGCAAGTACATCACCATCAAAAAAGTGAGGATGCGCAACACGGCCAACATGCCAAAGTTGAGCAAACATTTTGCCGCCACTTGCATGCACTGCATCTGTTACTTTTCTCCAGCCCTGAATTTGCTCACTGGTAAATAATCCGGGTGTATTTGGATAGCCTTGCGCGTCAGGGCGAATAATCGTTGCTTCACTAATAATTAAACCGGTTTGGGCACGGCGAGCATAATAGTCAACCATATCTTGCGTTGGCACTAAATTATCATCTGCCATACAACGTGTTAGTGGTGCCATAAGCACACGGTTTTTAAGCTCAATCGTGTTATTTAGTTTAAACGGAGCAAGTAAATCGGTGGTCATTTTTCAATCCTTCATTAAAAGTATGCTTACTACAATGCGGTCTTTTGACAAACATTCAAGTCTATTTTGAATGATCGCTCAAATTAGTGACAAATTTATACTCATATGTATGTAAATTAGATCTACAACGATGAAATTAAATAGTAACTTTTCAACACTCTGTCATATAACTCGATATACTTGTGTGCATATAATTTAGATATAGTAATTAAGAGTGAGCCAATTATGACAACGCCAAATTTAAGTGAAGAACAAGCAGTAATTTTAGGGCTTGGGGCAAAAAAACGCCTAGCCTATATGTTCGAAACCGTACAGCAATTCAAACAAGTATGGATTTTAAACGATGATGATGGCTGCGTTATGCTTGCCAATGAAGATGACGACTGCGTACCCGTTTGGCCAACTCGCGAATTTGCAGAAGCATGGGCAACTGGTGAATGGGCTGGCTGCAGCGCTAAAGCAATTCCTCTTGCGGATTGGTTTAGCCGCTGGACACCGGGGCTTGAAGAAGATGATTTACTGATTGCTGCATTCCCTACTGAGGAAGATGACGGCACTATCCTTTTTTCTGATGAGTTTGAAAAACAACTCAAAGCACCAAAGCAAAAATACTAAGGTTCAAAGCCTAAATATCCAGAGTTCTTTAACTTATAAGCGCGGCGTATAAATTAGCCGCGTTTTTTAATGGCTTCTCTAAATTTTAAATAAGCCTGAGTAATTGCATCAGCATCTTCGACTTGCGGGTAATGACCAAGCTCTGGAAACTCTTGTACGCGCGCATTGGGGATCAGCTTTTTATAATGCTCAATCATGTGCTTGCCAGAAATAGGGTCTTCCCCGCCTGCGATGAACGTAATAGGAATATTACTGTTAATAATAGCACCCACCCAACGCTCTCGGTTTTGCCTGCGTTGATTTATATAATGAATCAATTTTGGCATTACACTTAGGCCATCGTTATAAATTAATAATGTCCATAATGTGTCAATTACCTGTGTTGAGGGCGGTGTATTTTTACCAAAAACAGTAACTAAATTATTGGCGAATTTTTGTTTATTCATCAATTTTGGCACTAGCCAACCAAGCTTAGATATTAATAATTTTTGTATAAATAAGGGTTTGTGCACTTCTGGAAACAATCCACCATTTAAAAAGCAAACACTATTGATCGTTATGCTGCTTTGATTATGTACTTGCCTTGCTAATATTTCTTGAGCCACCGTATCGCCGTAGTCATGAGCTAAAATATGTATATCATTAATATTTAATGTGTTTAAAAACTGAGTATACAAATCGGCTTGTTCAGTGATTTTATAGTCTGCATTTTTAGGTTTATCCGATAAACCAAAACCTAACATATCAAGCGTGATCACAAAGTACTGCTCACTGAGCGCTTGCCACATACCTTCCCAGTCCCAACTCGCACTGGGAAAACCATGTATTAACAGTAATGCTGGTTTAGTTATGTCACCAGCAGTATTAGTAAATACCTTATGACCATTAATGTGAATAAATCGGCCCTGCGATCGCCATTGCTGTAAAGTTAACATCTGCGTAGCTTAAACGTTGGTTGCACTTAGTTTAGTTTTATCATAAGAGTGGTTTAAATAGGTATTAAAAAATACATCTTGGTTAGTTATACTACTCTGCTTAAAAACAAAGCAAACTGCAAGAAATTCAATCTCTAAAGTTCAACAGAGTTTAAGTATTCTGGTTGTAAGCTTTTAAATAAGTGCTATATTTAGCTTCATCACAAAGTATTCAAAGCCCAACACAAACACATAAAAAAGGATGTATATATGGTTCTAACACGCTGGGCTAATAAAAAGTTTGTGCTGCAAACAGTTGTTCAGCTTTTAATTCTGATTATCGGTGTTATTTTCTCGTTTTTCCAGCATCTTAAGCATCAACAAGCAATCGACTCTAAAATTGTAACCGCTTTAGACACTCGACTAACAACGTTAACAACGGGAATAAATAACCGAGTTCATCTTTATAAGTACGGGTTATATGGCTTAAAAGGGTTTATACATGGAATAGGTGTTGCCAACTTAAATTATCAAGCCATAACAAACTACTCTAATAGTCGTAACTACGCGCTCGAATTTCCTGGGGCTAATGGTATTGGCTATGTTAAAAGAGTACGCTCTGATCAATTAGTACAGTTTTTAGAAGATGCTAAAAATGACAGGCCTGATAAAAAGTTCAATCTCAAAGAGCTGTCTCGCTATGACGATGAGCGCTTTATTATTCAATATATTTTTCCTGAACAAAACAATTTACAAGCAATTGGGCTTGATATTGGATCTGAGGCTATTCGCCGAAAAGCGGCATTAAATGCTGCAATTAATAATAGCGCTCAACTTTCAGCCCCCATTACCTTGGTACAAGCCGATAAAAAAACACAGCAAGGCTTTTTAATTTTAATCCCTGTGTATAAAAACATTACCGTACCAACAAATAGAGAAAAACGCCTTGAAGCACTAATAGGTTGGACATACTCGCCTTTATTAATCAACAATATTTTAGATTCACTTGCACAAGTAGATGAAAACTACCTTACCATCAGCGATTTATATAACGATACCGAATTTACATTCTTTCAGTACGGTGATGAAAACAATAACTCAGCGTTTAACACCTCAAACACAATCCAAATTATGGGCCGCAGCTGGAAAGTAACACTGCACGGCTCTAATGCATTTATTGAAAGCTTACACTTACCCAACAAATATCAAGCTTTGGTTGATAGCGTATTTTTAACTCTTTTTACAATGATTTTTATCTTCGCTTTGCAGTTGTTTTTATATCGAAAAGCGCAAAAAATACAATTAAAAGTAGATACCGCCAAAAAGCATGAACAAATACTTGAACTCGCAAATTCACAATTAGAAAGTGAAGTAAAATTGCGAACGCTGCAAATTGAAAACATAAGCACTTTGCAGCGCAGTATATTAAATGGCGCAAGTTACTCTATTATTGCCACCGATATAAACGGTTTAATCACTGAATTTAATCCAGCCGCTGAGAAGCTGCTTGGCTACCAAGCAAGTAAAGTGATTGGAATTGAAACGCCCGCTATTTTTCATTTAGCGCACGAAGTTATCGAAAAAGCAGAGCAGCTTACGCAAGAGCTCAATAAACCAATAAAACCAGGATTTGAAGTATTCATAGCCAAAGCAACGCCGACTGTACCAGATACCAACCAGTGGACCTATGTTGATAGTAATAACCAACACACCCAAATAAGTTTAAGTGTCACTTCGCTGTTAAATGACTATGGGAAAATAGTGGGCTATTTAGGTATAGCGTATGATTTAACAGATCAAATAGCTCACGAGCATGCACTCGCTAAATCAAAAGAACTGGCCGAAGAAGCTTCAAAAACTAAGTCAGAATTTTTAGCAAACATGAGCCACGAAATTCGCACCCCGATGAATGGCGTTTTAGGTACTTTGCAGTTATTACAAGAGCAACCCCTTAACGAAAAATCAAAAGAGTTTTTAAATAAAGCCCTTTATTCAACCAGAGCACTTACCACGATTATCAATGACATACTTGATTTTTCTAAGATTGAAGTAGGTAAGTTGTCGCTTGAGAAAAAACCATTTGAACTAGACGAATTAATAAACCACTTAGAGTCAGATTTAAGTGTACCAGCAAACGAAAAGCATATTTACTTGCGCTTTATTTCTAATATTGATCATAAATATTGGGTGGGTGATGCGGTTAGGCTCAGACAAATATTTTTAAATTTAATTTCCAACGCAATCAAATTCACTCATAAAGGTGGCGTAACCGTTGAATTTAAATTAACGAACGATAATAGAGTCTGTAGCGTCATTTCTGACACGGGAATTGGCATTTCACAAGATACTATTGATAGATTATTCGAACGCTTTGAGCAAGCAGAAACGTCAACCACCAGAGAGTATGGTGGTACAGGGCTTGGCCTGCCAATCACTAAATCATTAGTCAACTTAATGAAAGGTGAGATTGAAGTAACGAGTGAATTAGGTGTCGGCAGTCAATTTAGTGTTTATTTGCCACTTAAACAAGCGAGCATAAAACCAACTGACTCAAATACAAAAGGTTTAGACTTTCCTGACTTAACAAATAAAACAATTTTAATCGCAGAAGACAATAAAATTAATCAGCTTGTGGTAACCGCAATGCTAGCGCCTACGAATGCAAAAATTGTTATTGCAAATAATGGCCTTGAGGCAATTTCACTCTATGAATCTTTATCACCTGATATAATTTTTATGGATATTCAGATGCCAAAAATGGATGGTTTTGAAGCATGTAAAAAAATAAAGAAAATAGATAGTAAACAAATTATTATCGCACTAACCGCAAATGTGTTTGCCGAGCAAAAAGAGCTCTATAAACAGTTTTTTGATGGCTATGTTTCAAAGCCAATTGAAAAACAAGAGCTTATTAGATTTTTGCACACCATATAGAGTGGTAAGTACACCTAATACTCGTTCGCTTAATTAAGTGAGTTATTATTAAGTTCAAAACCTTGTTGATAACAAGGAAAAATTTCGTTATTTAGTTATTTTCAGCCATTGTTCCTGTATTACTCTTTCTCCTGCATCCATGTAACAAGAAACCTTTGACGTAGTTAGCGCTGGGTTTAAGTACTCAAATTGAGAAGGTATTATTATTCCCTGTATTGCTCTACTTTGTTACAGGCACAAAAAAGGACGCCATAAAGCGTCCTAATATTGAATAATGGTGGAGGGAGAGGGATTCGAACCCTCGTTAGGGGTAAACCTAAACACACTTTCCAGGCGTGCGCCTTCAGCCACTCAGCCATCCCTCCACAGTATTGCAATTGTGTAATGCAACAGCCCGCTATAGTATGAAATAGATACCCTTGGCGCAAGGCATTTTTAAAGATGAATCTCCAAATGCTTATTTATCAAACAACCACTTACGTTTAAGTATAAAAAAACAGCTAAATTTGAGATTCAACCGTTTTATTACTACTTCTAAAATTACTTAACCTGAACTCTGGTTAAGAGATTTACTAACGTATTGAGTCATGATGATATTTAAATTTATTTTCTCTAGCCAGAGATTTTCAGCGAAAACAAGGCGAATTTACGCGTCAATAGCGAGCCTATTGCAAGTAAATTCAACGCAGTTAGCGCTGAAAATAGCTGCTCGAGATAGATTTATTATCCAGAGTTCAGGTTACTTAACCATACTTGCAGTAAATTCAAGCATGCGGTTAAGCGATTTAAGCGCGCCTTCACGCAAATCCATATCAACAAATACTTCTTTACCTTTAGGGTCAAGGAGCGCTTCCTCAATCGCTTTTAAGCCATTCATTGCCATCCAAGGACAGTGAGCACAACTTTTACAGGACGCGCCCTCACCGGCTGTTGGAGCCGCAAAAAACTCTTTATCTGGGCACAGTTGCTGCATTTTATAAAAAATGCCGCGATCAGTCGCCACAATAAACTTTTTGTTTGGCATTGTTTGCGCTGCTTTTATTAGTTGGCTCGTAGAGCCTACTGCATCGGCAAGTGCGACAATCTCTGCTGGCGACTCTGGATGAACCAATACACCTGCATCTGGATGCAATACTTTAAAATCTTTTAAGGCTTTGGTTTTAAATTCGTCATGTACGATACATGCGCCGTTCCACATAATCATATCTGCACCGGTATTCTTTTGAATATAGCTGCCTAAATGTTTATCTGGTCCCCAAATGATTTTTTCGCCTTGTTCGTCTAAGTGCTCAACAATTTCAAGCGCGCAGGATGACGTTACAATCCAATCGGCACGTGCCTTAACCGCCGTTGAGGTGTTTGCATACACAACCACTTTACGATCAGGGTGTTCATCGCAAAACGCTGAAAACTCATCGATAGGACAACCAATATCCAGCGAACATGTCGCTTCAAGCGTTGGCATTACAACCGTTTTATTGGGGGTTAATATTTTTGCGGTTTCGCCCATAAACTTTACGCCCGCGACGATGATCATATCTGCATCGTGACGTGCGCCAAAACGTGCCATTTCTAACGAGTCTGCAACGCAGCCGCCAGTTTCTTCAGCAAGTGCTTGAATTTCAGGATCGGTATAGTAATGTGCAACAAGTACTGCATTTTTATCGACCAGTAATTGTTTTATACGTGCTTTATATTCGCCTTGCTCATCGTGTGTTAATGGAGCTGGCTTAGGAGGGAAAATATAGCCTTCAGGCATAATAGTTTGAGCTAGACTCATGTTCTCGACCACTTATCTACAGTGCATTAATTACGGCGAATTATACGAGAATATGAACACAAATAACAGCAAACTAGCGAGGCTGTTTATAAAAAATAAAATGGGAATTTAAAAAAGAATATAAAGGAAAGTATTAGAGAGTGGTGGGTCATGATGGATTTGAACCATCGACCAATTGATTAAAAGTCAACTGCTCTACCAACTGAGCTAATGACCCGCTCTAATATAATTTGCTTTGTAAAAAAGCTACGTAAATCCGCCGATTAAAACTATCATAGAATGGTGGGTTATGATGGATTTGAACCATCGACCAATTGATTAAAAGTCAACTGCTCTACCAACTGAGCTAATAACCCGCTCTATGCACTTATTCAATTATGAATGAAGCTTGCGTAAATCCGCCGATTGAAGCCACTCGCTATTCACAAGGAATAAAGAATGGTGGGTCATGATGGATTTGAACCATCGACCAATTGATTAAAAGTCAACTGCTCTACCAACTGAGCTAATGACCCGCTCTGATATTAATTCGCTTTTTAAGCGCTACGTAAATCCGCCGATTAAAACTGCCATAGAATGGTGGGTTATGATGGATTTGAACCATCGACCAATTGATTAAAAGTCAACTGCTCTACCAACTGAGCTAATAACCCGCTCTATGCACTTATTCAGTTAAGAATGAAGCTTACGTAAATCCGTCGATTGAAGCCATTCGCTATTCACAAGAAATAAAGAATGGTGGGTCATGATGGATTTGAACCATCGACCAATTGATTAAAAGTCAACTGCTCTACCAACTGAGCTAATGACCCGCTCATGCACTTATTTAATAATAAATAAGCTTACGTAAATCCGCCGATTGAACCATTCTTACAATAAAGAATGGTGGGTCATGATGGATTTGAACCATCGACCAATTGATTAAAAGTCAACTGCTCTACCAACTGAGCTAATGACCCGCTCTGATATACACTATTTGCAGCAAAGTTTAAATTAAACCATTTATATTTTAATAAATAAAAATGGTGGGTCATGATGGATTTGAACCATCGACCAATTGATTAAAAGTCAACTGCTCTACCAACTGAGCTAATGACCCGCTCTAATTTATACAACTCTAACTACTACGTAAATCCGCCGATAAAAGACCATTTAAAAAATGGTGGGTTATGATGGATTTGAACCATCGACCAATTGATTAAAAGTCAACTGCTCTACCAACTGAGCTAATAACCCGCTCTTTTTGCCGCATTTCGAGTGGGGTAACCATTCGTTTGCTGCGGGCGCTTATAATACTTATTTATAAAATGAGTGCAACCGAAATTGTCTCTTTTTTTAAGTTTTTCTGCCTAGTTGACCAATTTTAGACCGCTTATGACAAAAAGCAGTCTAATCAAGCCGATTCAATTATTTTGATAAGCGATCAGTGGCTAATTTTGCAGCAGTTGTACTTGGATACTGATTAATAAGATCGGTCAGTATTTTTTGCGCATTTTCGGCAAAACCTTGCTCTTGTAAAAGCGTTCCTAACTTTAACATTGCATCAGGGCGTTTATTTGAATTAGGAAATTCGTTTACAACCACTTTAAAATGCTCAATTGCTTTAACTGGCGTATTTTTAATCGTTAACAATTGCCCAAGCCAATAATGTGCATTAGACACATAAACTGAATTTGGATACGTTGTTAAAAAAGTTTGAAACTCGGGAATAGCCTGATCATAGCGCTTATCTTTCATTATTAACGCAACAGCACGCTCGTACGCTTCGTTTTCAGATAAATCAGTGCTGTAGGTCTGCGTATCATTAGCTTGCGTGTAGTCCGTCGCAGGGGCTACAGCCGGCTGTGTGTAAGCTTGGCTTACTCTATTTTCAATTTCTTGATAAAGTTCACGTTGGCGCTGCAGTACTTTTTCAAGCTTATAACTCTGCTCTTCAGTTACGCCTCGTATTTGGCTGACTTCATCTTGTAATAGATTAAGTTGTTGCTGTAACTCAACTTGTAAAAAATTACGTGTCTGCATCAACTTTTCAAGTGACGCTAAACGCTTCTCAACACTCGTTTGTGAACTTGCAGCTTCTGAAACAGGAGCGGGAGCAGCCATTAACTGGGTGCTCCCGCTCAATATCATGGCTGCCAAAATAATTTTCGGCTTCATAATATCTCTTATCTTAGTAAACTAATACCGCACGGCGGTTTTTAGCGAAAGCTGATTCAGTGCGAGATTTAACCATTGGCTTCTCTTCACCGTAGCTTACCACTGACATTTGGCTCGCTGAAACACCTAAACTTTGTAGATATTTTTCAACAGCTTTACCACGGTGCTCACCAAGTGCAATATTATACTCTGGCGTACCGCGCTCATCTGCATGGCCTTCAATGAGTACTTTAACTGATGAGTTTTGAACTAAGAACTCAGCATGTGCACGAAGTAAATCAGCGTATTTACCTTCAACTGTCGCTTTATCAAAGTCAAAGTAAATTACTTGCTCTTGACGAAGTGCTTCGTATTTTTGGCGAAGTTGTTCTTCTGCTTGTTGCTCAGGTGAAATAGTCGCTACTTCAACTGTATCATTATTCGTTGGCTGCTCAACAACAGCTTGATTTGTTTGATTTGCAGCACCGTCATCAATATCTGATGATGAGCTACAAGCTGCTAATGTCATTACTGGCACAGCAATTAGCAGGCCTTTAAGTATTTTATTAAGTTGCATTGAGTTGATTCCTATTTTGAGTAAACCAGTAATATTACTGTAAATATGGCGACCAAGCTGGCGCCTTTACTTGTCCGTCTAGCACAGGTAACAGTGCTTTAAAGCGGCCGTCCATCGATACCAGCGCGAGTACCTGTTTATTATTATGGAGCGTGCTATAAATAATCATCGAGCCATTTGGCGCTATGCTCGGAGATTCATCAAGGCGTGTTCGCGTTAACACTTGAAACGCGCCTGTAGCCAGCTCTTTCTTAGCAAGATGATACTGCCCGTTAGTACGGTTTACCATCACTAATTCTTTTCCGTCAGGTGTTATAGAACCCGCTAGGTTCATATCGCCGTCAAAGGTCAACCTTCGCGACCTACCTGTTTGTAAATTTAACTTATAAATCTGAGCATTACCACCTCTTTCAGAGGTAAATACTATATCTTGGCTATTTGGGTGCCAAGATGGCTCAGTATCGATACTGCGATGACGCGTAAGTCGTGTTTCTTTACGTGTTGCTAGGTCCAACAAATAAATCTCAGTGGCTCCACCGTTGTCTTTTGATAATACCAATAACAACTTTTTACCGTCAGGTGAAAACTGTGGTGCGCCATTAATCCCACGGTAACTAGCAATAACTTCTCGTTTACCCGTGTACAAATCTTGAATATAGATTTGGCTTTGGCGATTTTCAAACGTCACATAAGCTAATTTAGTGCCATCTGGCGACCAAGCTGGCGACATCAGTGGCTCTTTTGAGCGAAGTAATACTTGTTCATTAAAGCCGTCATAGTCAGCAACAACTAGCTGATAAGGCTTAGCATCTGTATCGCGCACAATAACATATGCTATCTTCGTTAAAAAAGCGCCTTTTTCACCGGTTAGCTTTTCGTAAATAACATCACTAATGCGGTGCGAGTAACGACGAAAGCCACTCTCCCCTATTACACTTTCACGCGCTTCTAAAATATGGCTTTGGCTTTTAACTAACTTACCATTGCTCATCATTTGCGTGTTGCCACCGGTTATTTGACCACGTATTACATCAACTAACTCATAACGAACTAGGTATCGCCCATCAGTTTGTTGTTCAACTTCACCAACAAGCACTGCCTCAACGCCTTTATTAACCCATGATGCATAATCAATTTCACTGTCTTTGCTCGGTTGCTGCGGCATTTGCGCAACGTTAACAGGCTTAAATTTACCGCTGCGCATTAAATCGGCAGCAATAACACTATTTAACTCTTGGGGTATAGGGCCAATTCCTCTGTATTTAAACGGTACTATTGCAATAGGCCTTGCACCATCAACCCCTTCTGTAATTACAATTTCAAGCGCTGCATGTGCAATACTCTGAAACCCCAATAATAAAACTAAACAGGCTATTTTTACTTTGTTGAACATATCATCCCTTTAAAACTCTGGCTTGATTGTTAAATTAATATTCTTGAGTTTATCGAATACATCTTTATCTTTAGAAACAGGTAGCGTGTCTGCCATTCGCACTGCTCTCAACGTCGCTTCGCACACTAATTTATCGCCGCCTAACGATTTAACTTGTGTAACTAAACCATTAAAGCCTAAGCGAATGTTAACTCTACACTGTTGATTTTTCATTTTTTCATCAATCAGTAAGTTTTGTTGGATACGCGCCATAATTAAAGCACGGTATTTATCTACTTCACCGACGACTTGTTGCTGGCGTATTTTATTACGCGCTGCCTGCTCTTTAGCAAGTTGCTCTTGTAATATCTGCTCTTGCAACGCTTGCTGACGTTTACGTTCGGCCTCGGCTGCACGCTCTTTAGCTTCTAGCTCGCGTTTTTCACGCTCTGCTTCTGCTTTTTTTAGTGCATCTTCTTCGGTTTTACGTCTTTGGGCTGCCGCTTTTGCAGCGTTTTCAGCTTCTTCCTTTTGTTTTTCGGCTTGCTTTGCTTTAGCGCGTTCCTTTTGCTCAATAGCACGTGCTTTTTTTGCTTGGGCTTGCGCTTCTGCGGTTTCTTTCTCTTTTGCTTTGCGCTCTTGCTCTAGCTTTTTAATGCTACGGGCTTCAGATTCGCGCTGCTTACGCGCGTTTGCTGCTCTGCGTTCTAAATCGCGAATGCGTTTATCTTCGGCCTGTTTTTTATCTTTTTCTTTTTTCTGCAGCTCGGCTATCTTTTGCTCAACCATTTTCTGATCGACGGTCACAGCCGATACCGCTTTATCTGCAGTTGGAATAGCCGAATTAAGCGTTACCTCCATAACTTTAGGTGCTGATGGATGAATGTTTGCAGATGCATACAAAAAACCACCAATACCTAAATGAAGTACTACCGACTTTATTAATGAACTATTCATACGGCTACTTTGTCCCCTCGAAGGATTCGGTCATTAACCCTACTGATGGTACGCCTGCATTTTTCAAAAAATCCATTAGCAACAACACTTCTTGATACGACACCTTGCCCGAACCTTTTATCATTACTGGTACGTCAGGGTTTTTCATTAGTTGTAACTTTATAACTGCGGCTACATCGAGTGCTTCCATAGGCTCTTCTGGATCTGTACCTACACTTACATAGTATTTACCTTGCGCATCAATAGAGGCAATTATGGGTGGGGTATCTTTAGTATCAACTAAATCGGACTCTTCCATTTTTGGTAAATCGACTTTTACACCATGTGTAATAAGCGGTGCTGTAGCCATAAATATAATAAGTAGTACCAACATTACATCAATGTAAGGTACTACATTAATTTCTGCGACCGGACGGCGCTTTTTACGCTGATACATTCGCTTGGGCCTCTATTTGAGTAGCTGCTTGACGATGCAAGATATTCGCAAATTCTTCCATAAAGTTAATATAATGCGATTCCAGTTTTTCGATTTTATTGGAAAAACGGTTATAGGCGATAACAGCTGGGATCGCGGCAAATAAGCCCATCGCTGTTGCAATAAGTGCTTCTGCAATACCTGGCGCGACCATTTGTAAGGTTGCTTGTTTAACTTCACCTAGCGCAATAAAGGCATTCATAATACCCCACACGGTGCCAAATAAGCCTATATACGGGCTAATTGAACCAACTGTTGCTAAAAATGAAAGACTTGACTCAGTTTTTTCTATTTCACGAGAAAGCGCAACACGCATTGAGCGGTGTGTGCCTTCCATAACAATGCCCGCACTTTGAAAAGTATTCTTTTTATGACGCGCAAACTCTTTAAAACCGGCGGTAAACAACGCTTCAATACCTTGAGATTGACCACTGCGTGACGATATTTCGTTGTATAACTTACTTAAATCAATACCTGACCAAAATTTTTGCTCAAACTTTTTAGTATTTGCCAAAGCATCCGATATTGCTTTTTTACGTTGAAAAATAATTGCCCAAGACATGACAGACATAGCAACGAGCCCTAACATGACTAGTTGAACAAGCAAACTGGCTTCTAAAATTAGATCTAAAAAATTAAGCCCTGATCCCACGTTAAACTCCTAAATAGTATCAAAATAAGAAAATTCTATAAATATGACTGCCTGTGCAGTCAAAAGTTGCAACTAGTGTATATAGTCCATTTCATACTGACAATCATATTGCTATGAATAACCAACAAAAAACGTTAAAAATAACCTTCGTATATGATTTATCCAACCCAAGTCAATAAACACACCATTTACAATTTAATATATTGCATTAAAGATGATTAAATATATCAACAAACTTCATAAATTAGAGCATTTATTCAAAATACGTGCATAAACACTCAAAAGCATCTTTAAATTACCTTTACGTAATAGTAAAACTAATACTACAAAAAACAATAAAAACATCTACAAAGCTTATTTTTCATAAACTTACAAACCCAATGACCAATTAACAAACAATGACTAAGCAGCAAAAAATACACTCGGATTATTTTTTCTAATGTGAAAATGTAAATTTTCTAGTTTGAACTTATAGTCGATATTGCGTACTATTACTGCATACCGAGCTGGTGCACTAAGTGATATTGTTTCATTACGCAAAGTTCTTAGTAATATGATTTTATCGTATTACATTGTTTTATTTTTTTGGATAAAACCTTAATTTATAAAACGTAGTTCCCAAAGATTACTTCCTTCAACTTGTTGTTTGCCCGCATTTTTTGCGGGCTTTTTTTTGCCTATCATTTACCGCGTTACCTGATACATTCGTAAACTAATACCAATTGCATTAAATTAGTGATCTATTCTAGAAACAAAAAATAGTTCAATAGCAAGGCTAAAATTATGATACATAGTTGTTCTATCTAGATAATTTTTAACGTACTTAGTGAGTTATCTAAACGCCACGCAGCATACCTTCGCAAATCTTAACGTCCTGTGAATTATCAGTTGACTATTAACGCATCGGTATTTTGAAAGAGAGGGATAATAAAGCAATGACTTGCTGCACAATAAAGCACAGCAAGCTATATAGAGTTAGTCTTTTTTAGGAAGTAAACCAAAGTGATGGTATGCACTGTCAGACACTATGCGCCCACGCGGAGTACGCTGAATAAACCCTTGTTGGATTAAAAATGGCTCTATTACATCTTCTATTGTTTCGCGCTCTTCACCAATAGCAGCCGCTACATTGTCAAGCCCTACAGGGCCGCCCATAAATTTTTCGATTATGGCGAGTAAATATTTACGGTCCATATAATCAAAGCCACTTTTATCTACATCAATCATATCAAGCGCTTGCTTTGCTACTTCGGCGTTTACTGTGCCATCAGATTTTACTTGTGTGTAATCGCGTACGCGCCGTAGTAAGCGGTTTGCAATACGTGGTGTGCCACGCGATCGCTGAGCAATTTCAGTTGCGCCATCATCACACATTTCTAAATCAAGATAATGTGCTGAGCGCCCTACTATGTGCGATAAATCTTCTACTGAGTAAAACTCTAGTCGCTGTACAATACCAAAACGGTCACGCAGTGGCGATGTGAGCGAGCCTGCTCGCGTAGTGGCACCAATAAGTGTAAATGCAGGTAAGTCTAATTTAATAGAGCGCGCAGCAGGGCCTTCACCAATCATTATATCAAGCTGGTAGTCTTCCATTGCGGGATAAAGTATTTCTTCAACTTGCGGGCTGAGCCTGTGTATTTCATCAATAAACAGTACATCGCCTTCTTCTAAATTAGTGAGCAGCGCAGCTAAATCGCCTGCTTTTTCAAGTACTGGGCCGGATGTTGTTTTAATGCTTACGTGTAATTCGTTGGCGACAATGTTTGCAAGCGTGGTTTTACCCAAGCCCGGTGGGCCAAATATCAATAAATGATCGAGCGCTTCACCACGGGTGCGAGCAGCTTCAATAAAAATTTCCATTTGCTGCTTAACATGAGGCTGACCTCTGTAGTCGGCTAAAAGTTTTGGCCTTATTGCACGATCTATAGAATCTTCATTTGTTTTTTCAGTCGCGTCAATTAAGCGATCCGCTTCAATCATGGGTTACTCACAACATAGATTTTAAAGATTCTCTAATAAGAACCTCTGTAGACATATCGGGTTTACTTATCGATTTTACGGCTTTTTGAGCTTGTGGCAATTTATAACCTAACGCAAGCAGTGCCGATACGGCATCATCGGCGGCATTATTAGCAATTGTCGCATCGCTCATTGGTTCTATTACTGCGCTGTCGCTAAATGGCGTAAATAAATCATTACCCCAATCTTTTAGCCTGTCTTTCATTTCGAGTACTAAACGCTCGGCCGTTTTTTTACCTACACCGGGTAATTTAACAAGCGATGTTGAGTCTTCGTTATTTACACAGCTTACAAATTGCTTTGCCGACATGCCCGATAAAATAGCTAAACCAAGTTTTGGCCCTACCCCATTCGCTTTTAAGAGTTCTCTAAACAAGGCACGCTCAACTTTATTATTAAAACCAAATAACAGTTGAGCATCTTCACGTACTACAAAGTGCGTATAAACAATCGCGTTTTCACCAATTTTTGGTAAATCGTAAAAACAGGTCATTGGCATTTGTACTTCGTAACCGACACCACTTACTTCAAGTAATATTTCTGGTGGCTGTTTTTCGACTAAAATACCATTTAAGCGGCCTATCATAGTTATTTCCTTAAACGTCCTCTAACAGTTTTGCTTGCGCTACCCGCTAGTTTAATTAAATTTTGTTCTGAGTGGGCGTGGCAAATCGCAATAGCGAGTGCATCAGCTGCATCGGCCTGTGGCGTACCGGGTAGTTTTAAAATGTTTTTTACCATGTGTTGCACTTGTGTTTTATCAGCGCCACCGTTACCGACTACCGCTTGCTTAATTTGCCTAGCTGAATATTCAAATACAGGTAAATCCGCCATTGCAGCCCCCACAATCGCGGCGCCTCTAGCTTGGCCTAGTTTTAAAGCTGAATCGGGGTTGTGCGCCATAAATACTTTTTCAATGGCAAAGGTTTCTGGCGAAAACTGTTCAATAAGCTGTGTTATGCCTTGGTAGATCATTTTAAGCCTAACCGGAAAAGGATGATCGGCTAACTTAATACAGCCACTCCCTAAGTATGTAAATTTAGAGCCTTGGTGGGCAACAACGCCATACCCAGTCAAACGTGAACCAGGATCGATCCCTAAAATAATGGCCAAACAGCGCTCCATTGTTATTATTTTTAAATTACGCTAATAATGCCAGAGCACTGTATAAATTACCAGTACAAAGAAAACAAAAATGCCCACGTGTTAGGTGGGCATTTGAAAGAGCATGTTAGTTTAAGTTTACCCTAGGGCGCGCACTAGTCCTTGGGTGTTTTGTTTGAGTGTTCGGGCAATCATTAAATAGCCTAAACCCGCTACAAATACGCCGCCAGCTACCGGCCCAATAATCCATATATGCGGATGTAACTTACCTGCTAAATCGAACATTTGTTGCTGTACAATTAAAAGCGCTATGTCGCTAAAAAATGCCGCAACTAAACCGGCTAAACCGCCTAGTAATAAAAACTCATACAAGGTCGCGTTTTTAATTAACCGGCTTTTAGCGCCAAGTGTTCTGAGTATTACAATTTCTTGCATACGCTCACCTAAACTAGCTTGAACTTGCGATATAAGTACAAGCGCGCCGCACAGCACTACAATTGCAAGTACAAAACCAATGGCGAGTGATACTTGCGAAATAGTTGTTTGTATTTGCTTAACAAAGTTATCAATATCAATCGCTGTAATAGTAGGATAAGTACGCAATAACTGGCTAAAATCACGTTTTTGATCTGGGTTTATACGCACCGACGAAATATACGTTGCTGGAAAATCTGCAAGTACATCGGGGCTTAAAATAATAAAAAAGTTGGGTTTAAGCGTGGCCCAATTAACTTTGCGCACACTGGTGATTTTAGCATCGAACGACTGCGCACCAATTAAAAATGTAAGCGTATCGCCTATCTCAACATCTAAACGCTCAAGCATCGACTCCTCTACTGAAGCTTCAGCCATCGCATTCTCGCCAAACCACGTGCCTTGTGTTACTTCGTTTTGGTCTGGTACATTTTTAAGCCATGTGAGGTTTAGCTCGCGGCCAATACCAGCACGTGCTTCTTCGTCTTTTTTCTCGTTGTCTTGCAGCGATACAGAACGCGCTACCAACTCGCCGTTTACCGCATTTACGCGCCCACGAATAGTAGGATAAAACTCTGAGACCTGAATGTCTTTTTGTGCTAAATACTCATTAATTGGCCTAAGCTCATTTTGCGTAATATTAACTAAAAATGCATTAGGGGCATCGGCAGGGAGTTGCGATTGCCAATCAGCTATCATATCGTTTTTAAGTACCACTAAAAACAGCAGTAATTTAATCGCTAACGAAAAACTAATTAACTGTACCGCGTTCACATTTGCACGCTTTTGAATAGACGCAATTGCAAGCGACCAACTGTTACCTGGCTTTAATCCTAATTTTCGACCACCACCAAATATTAATTTAGATACTAAAAACAGCACACCAATTAGCGCAAGTGTGGAGATAAACAAAATAAGCGTTATTTTCATGTTGTTACTAAATAACCACATCAATAAAAACACGGTTAGCGCACTCATGCCTAAATGCACACGACTCACTGCTAACTTGTCGCCTAAGTTACGACGCAGCACTCTGAGCGGTGGAATATCGAATAAATCAAATAACGGTTTGATAGAAAACATAACGGCACAAATTACGCCAGTACTTATAGCCACCAGCCAAGGTTTAAAGCCACCTAAGGGTAACTCTGTGCCCATACTTTTTGATAAGTAACTTGTTGCTATTTCTTGCAAGCCATAACCAATTAACAACCCAATACTTACCGACATTGCACACACAAGCAATAAATGAAGCATGTATATTTTGCGGATCATTGAGCGGCTACCGCCTAGCGTTTTCATCATTGCTACTGGGTCGTATTGGCGTTCACAATAACGCTTTGCTGAAACGGCTATAGCCACAGCAGCCAAAATAATGCCCAATAAGCCGGCAAGTAATAAAAAGCTCTCTGCCCGATTTAAACTGTTTGAAATGGGTGATTGGCGGTCTTTAACGCCATACCATTGTTGGTTTTCTTTCATTTGTGGTTTAAGCCACTCGTAAAAGCTATTTATGTCGGCCTCACTACCTGCATAAAGTTGGCGGTAATAAACACGACTACCCGGCTGCACAACTTCGGTTTTTGCCACATCGTCAATATTAATAAGCACACGACGGCTGCTCGAAAATACATTAAATGGCGCATCGGGCTCTTCTACAATAACTTTTGAAACATTAAATAATGCCGCGCCAAGTTCTACTTGCGCGCCTATATCAATATTTAAACTGTAAAATACCGACTCACTTAGCCACACATTACCTGGCGTTGGCCCGCTATTAGCAACTTTAGTTTCGCCGGTTAGAGTATCTTTAACTTTTAACTGCCCTTTTAGCGGGTACGTATTAGATGCCGCTTTTACTGAGCTAAACTGCATTTCATCATCGGCAAACAACATAGTGTCGAAATACACCATTTGCGCTGTTTTTAAATTTTGGCTTTGTGCTTGAGTAATAAAAGCGGTGTCGAGAACATGATCGCTTGCAAGTACACGGTCTGCTGCAATAAAAGCACTGCTTTTTTGCGCAATACTTTGCCCTATTCGCTCAGTAACCATAGACAGTGTAAGCACAGTTAAAACAGCAAGGGCAATAGCCGCGCTTATGACCGTGAGCTCACCACGGCGAAATTCTCGCGAAAATAATTTAAGCGCTAACTTAACCCACATTAGCAACGTCCTCTACTTGGCTTTTTACCAGTAAACCCGCTTCTATTTGAATAATGTGCTCACATTTTTGTGCAAGCCCTTCATCGTGAGTCACCAAAATAAGCGTGGTGCCGTGTTGCGTATTTAAATCAAATAATAAGGATTCAATCATTTTACCGTTTTTGCTGTCTAAGTTAGCCGAAGGCTCATCAGCAAACAATATTTTAGGTGTACCAATAAATGCTCGCGCAATAGCAACACGTTGTTGCTCACCGCCAGAGAGCTGCGACGGGTAATGATCAATACGATGGCTCAAGCCTACTTTTTCAAGTAATGCAATTGCTTGCTCTTTTGCATCACTTTCACCAGCAAGCTCTGCTGGTAGCATCACGTTTTCAAGTGCCGTTAAGCTTTGTACTAACATAAACGATTGAAACACAAATCCAATTTTAGCCGCGCGCAGTGCAGCACGTTCTTCTTCATCTAAATTGTGCAATGGCTCGCCGTCTAAAAACACCTCTCCGCTGCTGGCAATATCCAGCCCTGCTAATAAACTGAGTAACGTAGATTTACCAGAGCCCGACGTACCAACAATAGCAACAGACTCACCATGCTTGACATTAAAGCTGATGTCGCTGAGGATGGGCAGCTCACCTTCAAAGGTAGAGACTATTTTAGATAAACCATTAACCTGAATTATATTTAATTGAGAAAGCGCTGACATATGACTCATTCAATCCTACGTTTAGTATTCATTTTATTTTTAGTTATCAAACCGCTGAGCGCAGCAGCCGACAACACGATTTTAATACTCGGTGACAGTTTAAGCGCAGCCTATGGACTTCAACAAGAGCAAGGCTGGGTAAAATTGTTACAAGATAAATACGATGACGAACAAGCCGACATTGAACTTATCAACGCCAGTATTAGTGGCGAAACATCCGGTGGAGCCCTACGTCGTTTAGATGCATTGCTTGAGCAATACGAACCTACTCATGTACTTATTGAGCTAGGTGCCAATGACGGTTTACGTGGTTTTCCAGTTAAAAAAATGCAAACCAACTTAACGGCTCTTATTCAAAAAAGCCAAGCTGCTAATGCGATGACCGCCTTAATGGAGATTTACATTCCCCCTAATTATGGCCCGCGTTATAGTAAAATGTTTACTGACACTTTCTCGCGCGTTAGCGAAGAAACAAATGCGCATTTAATGAACTTTTTTATGCTAAACATTGCAGGCCAACCTGAGCTTATGCAAAACGATAATTTACACCCTAACAAAAAAGCTCAGCTATTAATACGCGATGAGATGTATGACTCGATCAAAAAGTGGTTAAATAAGGATTAATGAATTAATACATCGCAAGGGTGCTATTTTTAGCGTTCTTGCGCAATAAACATCCAAACAAACAATCGCTTATTGATTTTTAAAAAAATACACGTACTATTGAATACAAATCGGTATGTGGCGCAGCTTGGTAGCGCACTGTCATGGGGTGGCAGGGGTCGAGAGTTCGAATCTCTCCATACCGACCATTTAATTTATTTAAATATTAAGTACTTATAATTTAAATAAAATACATACTGCTACACGTACACTAAATATTATTAATACATGTAGCATATATGTAGCTTCACTACTTACAGCTAATTCAGCTCGTTCATATGTAGTTATTAGATAACTTTAATATGTAACATCATGTCCTATCTTATTTCCTAATACCCTGATGTGCAGCATAATTAACATATTTCTAGTAGATGTTTATATTTAGCAACAGCTTGTCGAGTCATTCCTATTTCGTTGGCTATAAGTACCTGTGAAGGCTTTTTCCCTTCACTTTGTATCTTCGTTATTGCTCTAGTAATTTTTTCCTCTGTGTTTGTTCTACGTGCTTTGTGTGTAAACTTAGCCCCCTGCTGTTGAGCAAGTTTTTTAGTTACGATCTTAATTTGCAGTAAAAATAGTCCGGCTCTCCCACGGTTATTTGACGAGCTATATTTGAACCAAGTGAAATTAGCCACACTCTTAACAATCCCTTTCAATTCGGAGTGGTTTAATGGGTGGGTTTTAGGAAGGTCTGACGAACTGAACTCATTACAAGACTGAGCAATATTAAATAAATGACTTTCCCATTGTTCATATGTCCAATTCTCTTTCGCATAATTAATACGTTCGTATGCTATGAATCTAAGCTCATGAAATACCATACAGTTTCGCGACTCAGCGACTAAAGACCAATCAAAGTCATATCGGCGTTTTTTTGTCACCTTTGTTAAATAATTATTTAATTCATTTAGACTGTATTCATGTGCATGAAGGAAAGATGTATTCCAACTCGAATTTAAAGGGTTTTTACTCAAAGGGCCGTAATAGGATGCATCAGCGCCTAATTGCAATGTCATCCCCTTTCTTACATCATCTAAAAATCTGACTGGTTTTTCACGCGATGCATTTGATGAAGGTACAAATTGAACTGCATAAAATAGATGCGCGCCACCAACTACTTTAGAGCTATCAGCTCGGTCTAAGCCACTTACAATTATATTTGGAGGCGGTAATAACTTATCTTCCCAGCTAAAAGTGTTTTCATCATCAATGTCAAAAACCAACCAGAACACGATGTTTTTAGGGTTTATCTGAATATATTTATGAGTTTTTAACGCTAAATCACCATACCGATAACGTGCTTCATGTTTTATATCTGCACTAAGTGTTCTAGGTGGTGTGGTTTGAAATAATCGTTGTGTTAAAAGCAACTGAGCACACTTATTCTCAACCATTAATGGCTGTACTGCTGAATTCATAATAAAAATACCTATGTCAAAAGTAATCAACACGGCAGGCAAGAAGTTTAATTTTTTATGCCTGCCATATTAGCAAGCTATGTGCGGTCACCATATTTTCGAAGCCAAGTATCTAAAGTCGACTTTTCAAATAGTAATTTGTTACCTAACTTAATACTTTCAGGCGAAAGTTTTTTAGCTAACTGGTGATCCCCCGCTTTTAAAGCGGCTTTACTTTTATTACGAATATTATAAATATGTTGAGTAGAACAGCTTAAATAAGCAGCTGCTTGTTGAGCGGTAATATATCCAGGCATAACAATCTCCAATACGTTAAAGAAGCGAAGAAATGCGCCACATAGATATGGCTTAATTGCATACACAAAAGTGTATGTACCTCGTTACGTATTGAAGGCAGCCCGTAAGCGCCTGTTTTTTCACTGTGAAAGTGATAAATAGAATGTTCTGAACTTAATTAAAAAGGGAAATTTCTTCGCGTTATAAATAAGCATATAACATATGCTTATTTATAAATTTAAATTACTTAGAGTTTGAAATCAAGCTTCTTTCGCTTTTCCGATAATAATATCTTTCGAAGGAACTATGGTAGTAAAGCCTTGTAGTTTAATGACCGTATTAGCACCTATACCTCGAAATAAAATAGTTACATTATCGTACAAACCTTCTCCACTATTTGTCTTGCTCAAATATTTCACCCCATTGGATGACAAAAAATTGGTATGCCGTTTAGTTAACTGTATTACATTCTGCTCTGATCTAACTCCAATCAATTGCATTGACTGATTTAAAAAGCTACCTCTAGCTTCAATCATAAGTAAGGGAACTAAATAAGCTAATAAAAATATGCCGACTTTTACTTTTTTAGCCCAACCTTCTTTATAAACCTTTAATCTTGGCTTTGTATGTAGCATGCCAAAAAACATCCCCATTCCTAAGCTAGAAAAAAACATAGTGAAAGCCTTGTACGGATCTTTAGCTATCATAGAGCTTATTAGAAGGAGGAAAATCACCCCAATTAAAGCAAAAATCGAGTAACTTCCACTTACTAAAGGAAAATCTATTTTTTTTATAATTACATTTCTCTTTTTAAGCTTAAAAACGATAGTTATCATCCATATAATTAACGGCTGAACCCACCTTAAGAATGGTGAAATAGTTATCCCCGTAGATAAAAGAACTAAAAATATCAATGTGTAAACAAACGCAAATGCTAGTGAAGCAACGATAAAAAAGAGAGTATCACCTAGAGTTAGACCTGTTGGATAATAATCAATGTAACCACAATAGAATATAGTAATTACTGCTCCAAAAAAGATACATAATTGAAAGCAAAATTTGATAACTTGGCTGATTGAATTAATCGTATTCTCATACTTCCCAGTAAACATATATCCCCTTATTTCGATCTAATTATTATCAATTAATACTGGTAAAATTAATCATAAAAAACTACGCAGCTTTTCAACTGCATAGCCTGTATTTTGTGTAAAAACCCACCTAACAATTGCACTTAACAAAGCAACTGTCAAAACTATTTGTAGAACTCACCACGACTATGAGTGTCTCGCGCTTCTTGCTCTGTGTAGCTATCACCGCAATGATCGACATTTCCAGTTCCATCATTGTATTCGTCAATGAACTTGTCTTGCTCAGACTTATCATCAACATCCAGCAAAATATCAACCGTCACGGCTCCTATAAACTTAACTGCTTTCCACAACATTTGCTTCACTCGCCTCTACCTAAGTATTCCTTAGTATCGTGAATACATTAAAGCTAAGAAACTCTTAGTTTTCAAGTTAAGAATTAAATATAATGAAAACGAATGATGGTTCACCGTTTCCAAAACGGCTAAAAGAGGCAAGACTAGCAAAAGGACTTTCGCAAAAAAAACTAGGAATACTGGCGGGAATGGATCAGTTTGCAGCTTCGCCTAGAATGAATCAGTACGAAAAAGGCGTTCACTCACCCGACTTTCAAACAGTGCGGGCACTAGCTAAAGTATTAGAAGTTCCAACAGCATTTTTTTACTGTGAAGAGAATGAGCTTGCAGGTCTTATATTAGCTTACGAGGAAAAGCCCTTGAAATAGGCAATTATTCGAAAGGAAAATATCTTCTTAAGTCAAATCAATGTCAACTTTTTGCAGTAATGACTTCTTTTGTACGCACGCATATCTCAAATTTGAAATTAGTATTTTTGATGCCCTCTTGTAGCTCACCATCAACGTCAGAGCAAAAAGTGAGAACAATGATAAATACAGCGATGTTTCAAAAAGGGTATTAAGAAAATTTTTATCTGGTTTCATATCAGATATGCTAATTAACCTAAATTGAAAGTTTATGAACAAAATATATCCAGCCCAAGCAGACCCAATTAGCCATTTGTAAAACTTTACTCTTTCATCTATTCGCTCTTCAATTTTATCAACGTTGTCCTCCAACAACTCTAAACTATCAACACTATTAATTTCATGTTCCGATAAGATAATAACCGTGTTTTTAACTGTGAGTTCTGTAACGCCATTAAAAGCATATGAACTAGGGGTAGAAAAGCTAATCAATAGTAAGAAAAACCAAACAAATATATTTAAGGTAGCAATGTAGCTATTAGAGTCGAGAATAGAGTTATTGACTAAAAAAGATAAAGCTAGAGCTATGGCAAAACTAAATAACGACCATATTTTTAGCGGACGAACAAAGTCTACGAATCCTACTTGCAAATATACTAGAGGATAAAGAAACAACCTTTTAAATAGTGATAAGTAGCTTTTTCTAGTAGAAAAACCTAATAAGCTAGATTCCGTACACTCTAATATTGACTTAGTTTTATTAAACACTAAACGCTCCGTAAATTATTAAACCAATAAAAAATTATTAAAGTATCGTTTATCTAACAGCTAAACAATTTTAAAACATTAATAACGAGAACCTAATTCAGGCATTGTAAAAGTAGCTATATGTAAATGATAACTTTAGCTTTATACCTACAATATAATGTAGAGCTTTAATAAAACCAATTTTAATAGAGGCATCATGAGCAATAGCCTCTCTTTAAACATTGGGGCTTCGCCCCTGTCCCCCGCTATGTCGAAGCCGAAAATCGGCTTACACATAGCGGGGGACAACACACTCGCACTCTTATACGCAGGTTTTATTTGCAGATTGAAAAATATTTCTAAAATGATAATCTTATTGCTACTGAAGCTCTAACGAGTCAGAAAAAAACAGGCGCTATTCTGCTGCCTTCAACACGTAGTAACGAGGTAAATACTATCTTTTCAAAGGTAGTAACCAACCAAAAACGGCGCACTCCAGCTGCTGACAACACGTAGAAATGAGGTTAATAATCAGGCGAGATCAGTCCGAGCCTTTCGCATGTGCGAAAAACAGGGGCGAATAGGCTTAAGTGCCGCTGAGCTTTATTGCCAGTCAATCTTACAACCTTAATACGACTGGAGTCATACCATGAAATTCGATGCACAAGCCGAAGTCCAAAAACTTAAATATGAAAGCAAGCTAATCGCTGGAAACCGTAAAAAAGCATCTAAGCTTGATAAACATAAATTTGAGCTAATAGAAATTTACAAGCAAGGGTCTAACATTGTCGAGCTTCAGCGCTGGCTAAAGCGTAAAGGTATCAATGCTCATTGGTCAACAATTCAAAGATGGGTTAAAAAACATGGCTAAATTTGCAAAACCAAAAACTCAAGCACACAATGTCATAAAAGGACTTACAAAAAGTAAGCTTATAAAGTCTCTTGGAACTGCCAGAAACTACGAGCAATCACTTAACACCGTTGCCTCTTGGGCTAAAGATATCGGCATAAACGGTATTCAGGCAATGACTATAGACCAAGCACTCAATTATTTAGATTATCGAAAAGAAATAGTGGGTCAAAAATCACTTGATATGGAGCGCCAAGCAATACAGGCAATGATGAGGCTTAACGGCAAACTTAAAGAGAAGCAAACACTCCCTGTTATTAAATCAATTAACCAGCAAATTCTTAAATCACGCGCCTACACCACAGAGCAAGCACAAATAATAAGTAAGCATCAAACATCTAAATATTCATTATCAACACAAATAGCACTCTCTGCGGGGCTTCGTGCACATGAATTATTGACCATAGCCAAAGTTGAAGAACGTAAAGCAGATAAACGACCAGCTTTTGATTCAAAATGGTCTGGTAGAAACGGTGTGCTATATACTGTGACAGGCAAAGGAGGCTTAACACGCGAAGTACTAATACCTCACGATTTATCAGCTAAATTAGAACTTCGTAAACTTAAACAACCTACCACTGTTGTTGATAGAAAAATAAACTACTTACAGCGCTACGATATTGGAGGTGGTAAAAGGTGGTCTGATTCATTTAATAAAGCATCAAACCGTACGCTTTCATTTTCAAATGGTGCACATGGACTCAGGCATAGTTACGCACAAGAAAGACTATTAGAGCTGATACTTAACCAATATCCATATCAAATAGCATTAGAGACCGTTTCACAAGAAATGGGACATTTTAGGCCTGAAATTACTGAGGTGTATCTAAGATAAAATGAAAGATTACTCAATAAAATTAAGTATACTCCTCTACAGGATGCTCTCTATTATGTATTTTTAAAGGAAGCACTGAATCTTGTGTTAGTTGCCTGAGTGTTTTAACAATGTCGACAGGGTTGTTTGTTACTTTAGTTTTCTTAACTATATAACCCTCAAGGTTTTTAAGACGAAACCTATTGCTAGTATTTCTCAAAGCTCCTAAAAAGGTTTTTGGATTCCCTTTTCTCATCATTACAGCATATCTAATATTTAAATTAAAAAAATCTTCACGGTTTATATCACTTAAATACTTTACGCATATAGTATATAAAGTAGCTATAGCTTCATGTATCTTTGATCTTATGTCTACAGGCTTAGCGTCACCTTCTTTAAATTCGATAAAGTACAAAGCATTATTAAATAGAAAAAGTGAATCAGGTGATTTATGTAATGCATCATCACAGCCCAAATGACAGTTCTTAACATCATCAAAATCAAAGGCTTTATATTGAGATTCAACAAAAAAATTATCATCTGTAGTATTTTTTGAAATTTCTGAAATTGCTTTTAAACTATTTGGGTACAGTTCTACAAGTTTATTATAAATTAGCTCTTCGTTAGAAATCATAATCCACTTCCCTATGTAAGTCTTCTAAAGGCCGTGAAAGCTTATCAATAACTTTAGATAACTCATCTGTAACATCATCAAACTCGACACCATTAGGTACTTTATTCGTTTGATAAAACGACGGAGATATTTCAAATTTTTCACTATATAAATGCAGTGCTTCAATTATGTAAGGGCTGTGAGTTGTAACTATAATATTTGCGCCAGTTTGTGCAAGTAATGCGATAGATTTTGCATATTTGACTTGCCAGTCAGGGTGAAGATTTACCTCAGGCTCATCTATTATAGTCAGAGTTTTATTATTGATATGCCCACCATGAACAAGCATATCAAAAACACCTAAGTTCTTTATTCCTGATGCAACATTACTTGACGCATATTTTAAACCATTGCGACTTAGCAAAAATTGTTTACTATCTCTGTCATAATAAAAATCGCCTCCATAAATACTATCTGAATCCGCGCCATTTATATTTTGCTCTTTCAAGTCAATTGTATACATAGACTCATTTAACTTCCTCGATAAGTCTTTGACGTGTAAAGGAACCATTAAACCATTATTTCTAGAGTGCCCTACATCAAAAAGTGTTTTTGCACCTTGGATAAAATGGTGGAATTGAAGAACAACTGAGCTATCAAAATAGGTTGAATCATCGTATGAAAAATCATCATTCACATCAAACTTTATTAACTCACTTTTGCTCCATTCCATGGAAAGTATAAGTGTAGCTCCATCATTTATTTCAATTTTTGCATTTTCATCAGTAAGTTTGTTTACTATATCTCCGCGAAACTCCGAATAAAAAGCTTTTCTTACAGCACCTATTTTGGCTTTTGCAGGATCATTACTTTCATTCAGATAACTTCTAATAATAGCCATTTGCTTAAGCGAGAAATTAAAGAGTGAATTTTCGATTCTTCCTTCGCTATACAGAATTTTTAGAAAAGATTGCCTATCATAGATAGCTTCTTCACCATGAATTAAGATGTGCTCAAAAAAAGTCGGCGGAAAGAAAGTTCTTTTTATATCTGACTCTGCTGAAAGTGGGATTGATTTTCTGATAGTAAAATATATTGTTTCAACAACATTCATTATTTTAGAATGTTTATCCTCTAAGAGATCATCCTCTATTTTATTGAAGGCTTTTACTAATGAGAATAGGATCTTTCCTATAGTACTCTTTCCCGTATCGTTTTCGCCTGCGATAACAGTTAGACCACCAATACAAACTTCAGCATTTTTTATTGTTCCGAAATTTTTAATATGTATTTTCATTTGAATCCAAAAAGTAGATAAGTATTGAAACCATAGATCACTATTTCTCTAAAGAGAGCCTTTATAGAAAACTATAGGCTCAGAGCTAAATTTTAACATAGATACTAATTTTTCATACTACAAAATTACTTAAAAAATTATGCATTTAGGGCGATACTATGGATAATTAAATATATCAAAGTAATTGCTGCACTTAAAAAGTAGGCTAAAATATGTAAATTCTGTTTTCCTCATTACACTTTAGCTATTTCGCACATGCACTTCTTCTTGAACAGATATGTATTTTTACTTTTGTAGCTTCTGAAAAAAGACATCATCATTAGTATCGATTGAATGCTCAAGAACCAACAATAAATTTTTAACAAACTTCTCATTTATTATTAAGCGGCCCGTTCGGGCTAATTCAACTTCAAAGTTATTAAGCTGTATAGATACTAAATCAACAATAGCGACTGTATCAGCATAGTTATTTAAAAAATAATCTCGAAGATCTTTGGTAGTAGTAATCTTAGTTTTTGCAACTGCTAATTCCCCACATTGAATATTAGATAGAGATATGCTTTTAATTATAATTTTATATTTATTAGAAAAATCATTTATTAATGCTTTCAGATCAAAAACAACAGGTGTTAACTCTAAGTTTTTATCAAACAGTGTTGAGATCATTTCAAAAGCATGTTTCATAGTCCTTGGTGGATTGATAACGTATAAAGACAACGCACTATTAAACCTAATTCCAAATTTTACTTTTAGGTAACTTACTGTTTCAACTTCTGTGGTTTCACCAGTGGTAAGTTCAAACTTTTCGAGTTTAACAAAGCGCTCAACATACTGTAATAAAAAGTTGTCTTTGGCATCATCAATTATCTCAAAACCAAAGCCTTTATCATCAGTATAGACCATTTGTTGAAGATTTTTATGAACCGCTTCCATGCTTATCACGCCTACAGTTTTATATAATTTGAATTTAAGCATTACTTACCCCCAAATTTACAACTGTTTCTTGTACAGGGCTTTTCTCAATTACATTTTCGAATGAACTAAATATTGAATTTTCTAAGCCATTAATTAATTTCTCAAAATCAGCGCCAGTAACTGGTTCTCTTGAGCTTTTTCCATTAAAAGTTTCTTTACCTAGGATACGAAACTTTAGATCTTTTCCTTGGTGTTTATCATCAAAAGTTAATTCAAATATTACAATCGGACTATCTTTTAAAAGTAATGCTTTTGATTTCCATTTTATACGACTTAAATAAAATCCATTTTTACAAAACTCTTTAACTTCAGATGAACTATGAAGATAATTACCATCGAATTGCGCATTTTCAATTCGTTGATCATTATCATCATTATTAGTTAATTCTGTGACAGCATCACTCTCTAATAATTCATTGTCCAAATCCTCACTAGAGTTAGTACTACCAATAGGGTTTGATAATATTGATTTGCATTTACTTACTCTAGCTTTTTCTATTTGGATGAATACAAACTGCCCGGGGATAGAATTATAAATCCCCTCAATAAATTCATTCCTCGACCCACTATCAACAGTAGTTGACAAATCAACATCTTTAAGTTCAAAATCATCACAAACAGTTGCTCTATAACACTTTAAAATGCTATCTAAAATATCTTTAATTCTCTTTGTGTATGTGTATTGGATTGAGACATAGTTATCTTTCATCATAAACTGAATATAACCACCATGCCTTTTTTTTTGCTGGTATTTACCACGCGTAAAATCAAATTCAGTATATTCTAAATCGACGTTATAAATACCTTCTAAAGTTTGAGAATGATTGATAACTTCAGAACCAACAAATCTAGGGCGGTTTTCTATCACACTATCAAGAACATCACTAAGTTTTGAGATATCAAACTTACCCAAAACTTGGCGTATTGAATATTGGTCACGATTAATTTTTGGCGTAAGTTTATTTTTAATCTCTTCCAATTGAGAATAAGTAAAAGGTAGGTCTGAAATGTGACTAATTAACTCATCTCTATCTAACGATGAGGGATATATTATTCCTCTTTTGAATGCAAGTTTTCTTAAAGATTGAGATGTTAGTTTTGCCTTATTAGATTGAAGTGCTATGAATAGATCGTTTTCATCCGAAAAAATAGTTGATTTGAATTTTAGCATTAGCTGTTTTCCTTAACTAGTTGACGCACGATACCTTTATTGGTCATTGGAAAAGGAAATAAAGAAACTCTAACATTCTCCATTGTAATCATTTCTATCTTAGCTAATTTATTTTTTTGTGTCTCAGTCATGGCAAATTGTCTATGATATAAATTTTTTGCTACAGAAAAAAAGTTTGCAGCGGTTCCAGAAAATGGAGTTATAACATACACTCTTTCAAAAACATTAAGCATCTGATAGTTAAAAATAAACTCGAAAAGATACACGAAATAGCTATCATTCTTTATCTCTTCATCCCAAAAGATATTTAATATTCTGTCAGTAGTTTTCGGATGAGGGTATTCAAATAAGATCATGCCTGAAGTTATCATTTCTAAAGATGCAGGATGCCTTAAATCATCTGAACTACACTTGTTATGCTTATCTGGATAATAAAAGCTACACTTAGATCTATCCGCTATTTTGGTCTCCACACTTTTAAAAGATTCATCGAGTTCAATATTTCTTCTTTCCTTGATATTTGAAACTACATTTAATAGAAAACTAATCAATTTGGGAGTAAAAATATTTAATTTTGAGTCTTTAGGTAATAAAAAATCGAATGTCGCTTTAGATTCAATGGTTTGAAGAAGATCCTTATCATAACGATCATCATTATTATAAATAAAAAGCATTCCGTGAATATTGTACTTCAACTCTTGTTTAGTGAAAAAACCTGCCCACTCCTTGCTTCTTTTCGCACAATAAACTTGCTTTGAGAGACTAACTAAAGCATTACCTATTTTAGAAGGGCTAATTGACTCTTTCTTGTAGGACTTTAAATCTGTTTGGATATATTGAGTAATCTCTGTGTATGGATCCATATAGTTAAAGACTAAATCAGTAGGATGAGTCTTTGTTTTATGTAACTCATCACAGCAAGACCAATTTATATCTTTATAATCATTATTAACCTCCCATTTCATCTCAGCAAAAATCTTATCTGAAATAATTTGAGCCATTTCATCTATATTTTTAGTCTCTCCCACTTGACATCCCTATATTTTCTTAATTTTTATTACTTCACAATAAGTAACTCAGGCCATTTAGTAAACCACTCTTCTTTAAAAAGTTATATTGTTTGCTAAAGTCTCGAGTGCCTTTCTTCTAGGTTCCATATATTCCTGCATATTATAAACGCCCTGCACACCTTGCAATTGATGATTTAGTATTTTTTCAATCACTATAGGGTCAGTCCCAATATCGGTGTCACCTAAACGAGTCGCGACTGTCCTCCGTAAGTCATGAGGCACAAACTTAGGGACTCCCAATTGTTCTAATTTACGGCTTATGGAGCGTGACAGTGAGTGCCTATCAATGGGTTGTTCACCTGGGCCTGATTTATTAGTTGTTGTACTCGGAAACACATATTTAGAATTAAGGTAGCCAAATGCTGCCCGTAATTCATCAAGCAAAATTACCATATTTTGAGTTATCGGTACTTTATGGATCCTCTCACCATCTTTGTTTTGCTTTACGCGCTCGGCTGGGATCGTCCATATCATTTTTTCAAAATCAAATTCTTGCCACTGTGCGCCTGTAACTTCTACTGGTCGACAACCTGTTAAAGTGATGCATTTCAATGCGTATATAACTTGCTGGCTTATACCTAGCTTTGGTAGGCGTTCAAAAACTTGAATCACTTCTTCAAACTCTAGCGCTCTGGTTCGCGACTTTTCAAGACCACCTACACTTTTCTTTTTAACTGTGCTTATCGGGTTACCTTGAATTAAATCTCGCTCAACACCAAAATTAAACATCTGCTTAAGGATGGATAGCGTTTTATTCGCCTGCGTTTTAGCGCCTCTATCTGTTATTGGATCAAGCACTTTTTTAAAAATTTCACGGCGGGTTATTTCTTTAAGTTTATAGTTGCCAATAAATGGCAAAATGTCTTTTTCAAACATTCTAATTACAGGCGCTACGTCTTTTCGGTTAACTTTAATATCCCTTTCAATAAACTCTTTAGCAAGCTCTTCAACGGTTGGGGATATATCTTCGATAAACTGCTGCTTTAGTGATAGCTGCTTTGTTTCGTATACGTCTTCACCTAAAGCAACTCGCCCTTTTAGGCTTTCAACTTCCTTGCGAACATCTTTTAAATCGCATTCACCAAAGTACCCTAAATGGTAATTACGCTGTTTACCTTTGATGCCACCAAAGCGATAATTTAAGTAAAGTGCAATTTTACGCTTTTTATCATTTTGTGTTTTACCTACACGTGCATGAAAACCACTTAACTTTGTGTCATTTATCCGTTTAATAGGTTCAGGAACTGAGCTTAATAACGAATCAGTCAATAACATTTTCACGACAGACATATGTAGCACCAAATATTAAACATAAAGTACATGCAGCATATATGTAGCACCAACCGTATTCAACTACTTAATTCTACTTAGAGCTAACCTATACTAATAAATTAAATTTAAACCATTTATAACAATCGGTTAAATTAAAAATAAGTTCTACTTGTAGCTACTTACTTCTACTTAAATCTAATCTTTATTTTTATGGGGTGGCAGGGGTCGAGAGTTCGAATCTCTCCATACCGACCAATTAATTTCCTTCAACATCAGTAATTATCTATAAATTCTTACAGCTTCGCTTGTTTATAAATCTTCTATAACTTCTTTCGTAATAGAGGCCACTCTGTTTTATTAATTTACACATAATTTTTGCCCTATAAATTTACGCTGCTCTGGTAATCCCCCAAAAAGATTAATAATACCAATTGCATTAAATAACACGGTGAAATTATGACATATAGCTGTTCTGTATGAATAATTTTTAACGCAGTTAGTGGATTATTTAATGCGATAAAATGATCTTGTTTTTGAATAAAATTGGTATAAGTATCTAACCTATATAAACAGCTCCCATATTTAAGCAAGCTATTATCATCGCGTAAATTTGAGACATGGTAAAATTTAAACAATCGATAGCTGTATGTATTGTGTGGGCATCGTTTTAGAAATACCTGACTAGGGCGTGTTGACCTTTTGTGATTGATTTTGCAGCAGACTGTTTGGTATTTGGCAAAGCAGCGTCTATGTAGTGTGGTTATTCCCCATAAATAGGCGATAACGCAGCATAAATGCCAAACATGCGCTGCCCTTTGAGTTCTTTCTAGGGACGATTAACTCTTTGTTACTCGGTTTTTACTTAGCCCAAGCCCACTAGGTTACAAACCTCGCGCCGCGATTAAATCGCCCCTAGATTGAACAAATTTCAATCCACAAAGGTCAACACGCCCTAACACTTTGAAAATAAAAAAGCTCTCGTAATTAACATTACGAGAGCTTTTATGTATGTCTATGTACTTATAATAATAAATTAGAAAGTAGCTAACACTCTTACGCTATCTGTAACGTCACCGCTTTCTAGGTAACCAATAGCTTTAGGGTTAGAACTAATCTCTTTTAAAACTTCGCTTGCATCTTTAGCTTGTAAAGGGGGACTTCTGCGTCCTGTAAAAATAAGCTTTGACCATACCGCATCTACTTGAGACGTGTTTCTTTGTAAAACAGTGTCGTCAAATGCTGTTCTAGCACCTTTACCTGCTTCAAACAACACAGGCACAGCTTCAGTCCCGTCAGTAAACTGTCCCAACTTGCCCATAAAAATATTTTTTACTTGTGCTTCAGAAAGCTCAGAGGTGTTATTTTTATTTACAACAACAGATAATGCCGCGCTGCTTGTAGTCGTCACAATCGACGATAAAACTGTTAAGAAGAAAATTGCTTTAAAGATTTTCATGGATTCTTCCTTTAGAAAATAATATCTAACGATACAGTTGATACGATAATATTTTGGCCTGTAGCTGAAAGCGTTTCGTTAGTAAGGTTTCTGAAACCTGACCCGCCAGTCGCTAAACCGTCATTATTTAGAGGGCGGAATCTATCAACTTGCACCTTTAATGCCATTTTCTTGTAAAAATCCCAACGAAGACCCGTTGTAATTGTATTTGAACGTGAATTTGAGTTTCTTACAACATATTGATCAAGCGGCTCACTACCTAGACCAACAACCTGAGAGTCAAGACTCGCTTTTACATCCGCATCAACATCTAGCGCAAAGTTTTCAGTTAAAGATTTAGCATATGAGTAACCAACATAAGGAGTAAATGAACCTAATCTATATCCAACCATGCCATAAGCAGCTATACCGTTAGATAAAGCAGATCTTGCTTCTCTGTGAGCCCACTCAAATTGACCAAAGTAGCTGCCGTTGTCATAAACTACAGCAAGGCTTGTAAGGTTGAATGGTCTACGTTTGCGTTGAATGATACTAAATACATCACCTGCATTTGGCACAACTTCTGAACAAGCACCAACTGCACAGTTATCATTTTGAGGGTCTATATTTAGCCCTAATTGGTAATCTGTACTTACCAGCATTCTCATATTACCTGGTACGTAATCGCCTTCGGCGCTAAGAGTTGAATGCTGAGCATTCATGTATCCCGCTCTGAAAGTCCAAGAGTCATACTGTACTGTTCCAACTAAACCAGCCATGTGGTGAAACTTAATGTAACTTTTACCTGGGAAGTATAATTTATCAAACTTACCTGCATAAGCTTGTATTTGGTACGAGATATCGCCATCACCAATAAAGTTACTGTATATAGCATCTACACCATCGATATTATTAATCGTAGCTTGGCTATATAAATCAATAACAGGTCTAACCCAAACGTTAGAGTAGTTAACGTTACGTGTATCTGAACCCAAAAATACAGGTGATACGAAGCGTCCAGCTCTTAAACGAAGGTTTGAATTATATTTATAACTGATGTAAGCCCAATCTAATGATGGCTGATAGTTATTTTTGTAGTTACGACGTGAAAGCAATTGCACTACGCCTGATAACTTATCTGATATCTTATATTGACCTTGTACACCTATCACTGTGTCATTATCAAATCTCCAATGATCATCAGCACCAGTTGGTAGTGTATTATTTTGAATAAACTGAACATCTTCTTTATTCGTTTTTACAGCACTTAACGTTGCAAAACCAGAGATTTTAAAATCGTCTGATGCTTGAGCAACACTAGGTAATAATATTAAAGCTAAACAGATATAAATATATTTCATATTGACCCTTGGTTTAATCGAGCTATATTTGAGCAAGTACTGCAGCACAAACCAACCCTTTTGTTTGATTGTTCAACTAAATTATAATCCATTTCTATTTTATTTGTAATAAAAATTGAACTTATTTTAGCTTTATTTGGTCTTATTTAAGTTTTTATAAGATTTATTCATATAAAGTACATAATCCATCAAATAACGGTAAAGTTATCTGAGCTACTGCCGATACCTAGTGTTTTTTACAGTTAAATACCTTAAAGTTAACAGTATTTAGAAAAAGATTAGCTGAGAAAGTTTATAAATCAAGTTCCAAACTTGAGAAGTTGCTAATGAGAAACCGCACCTGTAATAGGAAAAGGCACACTTGATTAGCTTTACACTATTTTTAAATATTGTCGCTCAATCAACATTAGTTGATCCTTATGTACACGTTTTAGTTCTGGTATTAAAAAGCACTTAAAGATACTTTAAGTAATCAACTAATTTTTACACTTAATTAACTTAGAAGCATTTCAATGGGGAAGGTTAATGTAGGGGGAATTTTGAACGTTCTCTTAACTTCTATTTTATAGGAAGCACCATTGGCGCTTCTTATAAAGTTTAACTCTTATAAGTGTTTACGTGTCACACCATTTCTTACCAAGTCATGTCCCATTTGAAATACATCTTCTGTAATGGTGCGTGCCAAAAGTAGCTTTTGCTGGTCATCGAATACCGCAACAAAGCGGCTACCATCATTGTTGTTCGTAGCCATACCGACACCCGCAACGCCTTTTAAACCTAAACTACCACTTTCAACTTTTAATAAAAAGCTTTCAAGATCACTAAGGTTATCAATTATATTTTTTTCATTATTCATTTTAATACTCTTTAATCACGCTTCGTTTTTGACGAAGCTCCTAGGAGCTGTTGATCTTTGCTGTATATAAATTGTTCACGCATGCATTGGCAGCCACATCATCAAAAAACTAAGCGTAACCATACTTGAATAATTACGCGATAACTTATCGTATCTTGTTGCTATCGCTCGATAATTTTTAATTCTACCAAATGCATTTTCAACCAAATGCCTGTATCTATATAAGCACCAATCAACATCCTCATTCCCTTTCTTCTGGTGTTTTCTTCTTGGAATTGTTGAATCTGCTCCCATTTTTTCTACTTCCTCACGAAAAGTGTCGCTATCGTAACCCTTATCTGCGACAACATGTTCAGCTTTCGGCGAGTTTTCTACCAAACTTTTTGCATGAACTATATCGTTTACTTGTCCTTGTGAAAGCTCAAAGTAAACAGGTAAGCCGCCGCTATCTACCGCTAAGTGGATCTTAGTTGAGTTGCCTCCTCGGCTTTTCCCTATATCTTCGGTCGCTGAAGAAGCAGCCCCCGTTCCATGTTGGTGAGCACTGATAATACTCCCATCTATAAAGAGCCATTCGACATCTTCAGAATCCACTAATACATTGAAAGCATGAGATAAAACCCCTTTGCTTGACCATAGGTTAAATCGTCGAAAGACCTTGCTCCAGCACCCAAATTCTTTTGGTAAATCACGCCATGGCAAACCTGTTCGCATCCGATAGAGTATTCCTTCCATCGTTATTCGATGTGCAGGCTTATCATAAATTCTCCCTGAACTTAACATTGCTTTGTACAGGATTTCCCAACGTTCATCTGTTAACATTAGCCTTGGCATAGTGAGTCGCTATTTTTTGTTTTTGGCGAAGTAAATTATACCTGCTCACTATGCTGTTTAAAAAGTATACTTGAAAGATCAACAGCCCCTAGGGCCTGTTTATCTTTCGAGGTTAAATTTGCAGCAGTCTGCTTGGTATTTAGGCAAGGCAGAGCCTATGTAGTGTGGTTATTCCCCATAAATAGTTGATAACACTGCATAAATGCCAAACATGCGCTGCCCGAAGGGTTCTACCTAGGGGCAATTAACTCTTTGTTGCTCGGTTTTTACTTAGCCCACTAGGTTACAAACCTCGCGCCGCGATTAAATCGCCCCTAGATTGAACAAATTTTAATCCTGAAAGGTCAACAGGCCCTAATAAGCTGTGTACTATTTTATAGAGTACCGCTGAAAACTTAAACCCTAAAAAGTACTTACAGCTAAATCTAAATTGATCACCGCGCAACCAAGCTCCTTTGTACTAATACGATGATAGCTAGTACTTCTAGTCGCCGTAAGACTAATTATAAACTCGTCTTGTTGCGCTACCGCACTTTGCTCTTGGCTTAAGCACATAGCTTGAGTAAGTGAACGCAGCTTTGAATTTGTTAAAATTGCGCCAAAGCGCTGTACTGGCAGTGATGGGATTTTTATAGCAGGTAATGCTTGGCTTATAGTGCGTTCGCTTAGAGTAAAGGCATTGTTGGTAATATCAATCACGCTGCCTGTAGGCCAGTACGAGTAGCTATAATGTTTGCCTTTTGGTTGATTGTTAATTTGATTCGCCAAGTGCACTACACCGCTTTTTCCTATTACTGTCATTAGATTACCCTCTGGCGATTTAATAACAACCAAAGCGGTGTTTTCATCAATACCAAAACCGTGTTGCACTTCTGCTTTAATATTTTTAGCTTGGCTTTTATCAATAGCCATCGCAAGTCTAAATGTACGGTTTTGTTCACTAAATTGAGTATCGAGTACACCAAAATTAAAACTACCTAATCCACCAGCATGGCTGTTATTTGTGCTCTCACGAAGTGCAGAAAGGCTTGTTGTAGTATATTCACTTACTATTTTATTTTGAACCACAGTACCCGCTCCGACCCCCACAATTACAGGGCGTGATTGCAATGCTTCAGTCCATGGGTATGGTCTATCGTTTTGCTCAAATAAAACTCGGTTTGCTAACGCTGCATCACCATCATTAAACATTACACCAGTACTGTGTTTAATCAGTGAAACGAGAGCATCAATACCTTTTTCACATAAACTAAGCTCTGCTTGAATACGGTCTGGATATATTGCCTCACGATTATATATTTTCATTTGCGTATTTCTGAGGATAGCTAATTTATCGCATGAGTTGTTTGTTATTGCGTGTACAAGCGCGGGAGTAAGCGCTAACCAATGCGTATTTATATGCGATTGAAAGAGAGCTTGTGCGAGATCAGCGGCTTCATATGGGTCTCGACTAGATGCTGTAACAACAAGCATTGTAGGCTCTGCGTTATTAACTTTTAAGCTACCCGATACAAATTGCAATATATTATTCGTCGCGCTTTGGTTATTCAGATCAGTATTTACTTGCTCTTTTAGGCGCTCAGCGCTATTTAATTGCGATATGTTTGGCTGGAATATTTCTAACATATCAAATACAAAGTTATATTCACCAACGGATAAGCTACTCAGTGATGTATTATTTATATCCCGCCATAACCAAAGTAAACTTTTTTTTGTCATCGGCACTGTTTTTTGTATTTTTATTGTATTAAGCGCATTTATTGTCGCTAATTTTTTATCATTATTACCACTGGGCCAATACTGAGCTATTTTACTAATTTTAGCATCCGTAACTTTAAAAAGATTGTGGGCTTTTCCTTTAATTTGCGCGCTGTTTTGGCAATTTTTAGGTGTAGAGCTTGAACAGGTTGAGAGCGCTCCTCCTGCTAAAACTAATGTTTGGTTTTGTGCTTGCACGTTAAAGGCTAATGAGCAAGCAATGCCTAATAGTACAACCGTACAACGAGATAATTGTGATTTTATATCAAGCAAAAGCAGATTTTTCATAATAAGACTCTAATGGCTATATAAGGAGTGATTTAGCTGATAACAAACCATGCTAAGTTTTATAATTTTATCAGTAATGCCACCGCGACTAAACTTTTTTAAGCCTAAACATACTAACCTTATAAGCACTTGTACATTCTATGGAACACTATTTCCCAGTAATAACAACTACCCAACACGCAATTTTTCGTTGCGAGTAACATTGTGCTTCGGTTGCAGTTTATTAAATAACCTGAACTCTGGATAATAAATCTCTTAACCAGAGCTCAGGTTAAATAATGTTGAGGCAACTTCAATAGGGTAATCATCATTTACTAATTCTTTTATAAATACTGAGCACGCATGGGGATCAGCAATTAAATAGGTTTTATGCTTAGCCCGCGTAATACCCACATACAATAAACGCCTTTCCTCTGAGTGGGTAAAGCTGTCTTGCACTGGTAATAACGACTCTAACAACACGTTATTTTGGTTATTGCTAGGAAAACCTAATTTACCTTGCTCAAAACCAATAATAATACCGTAATCAGCTTCAAGCCCTTTGGCACCGTGCAAGGTCCAAAAGTGCAACGTATTAGTTTGTTTTTTATTTTTTAAATGCTCCTCTACCCTATTAAGCATAAAGCGGTATCGGCTAAGCACCGCAATACTGGCTGTGGCGTCGTTTTTTTGAATCGTACGAATAATTTGCTGAACTTTTACTTCAAGTGACTTAGCGCCTTTGTATTGGTCGTCTAATAAAATAACTTGCGGTGTACTAACTTGCACATGCGTTGTAATGTACTTTTTGTACTGCTCTGGGTTTTGCATTACAAAACGCCCCGCTACATCGCTTATACTATTGTTATATCTAAATGTTTTTTGTAACACCGTTAATGAGTGACTCCCCACAAGCTCTTCAAATCGGGTCGTCAGTGCAAGGTTACCACCCGAAAAGCGATAAATAGCCTGCCAATCATCGCCTACAGCTGTAAAGCGGATACCCGTGCCTTTGTTAATAAGCGTATTTAAAAAAGCCATACGTGCACCCGATATATCTTGAAATTCATCAACTAAAATATGGCTCCAAGGGACACTAAATTCACCTTTTTTCACAACTTGTGTGGCGTGAATTATCATATCATCAAAATCGATGGCGTTTTGTCTGCTTAACTCGTTAGTGTAAGCATCATGAATAGTGATAAGCATGGCTGCATAGCGCTGATGGTTTTTAAATCCACTTTGCTTTATACGCTGTTTTATTTGGGTATTGGTTAACTGCTCAACCCTTATGGCTTGTAAGCACTTTAGGTATTTCTCGGCTTCTTGCTGTAACTGCCCTGAGTTAGTTAAAAGAGCAAATGTTTTGTCATCACCTAAGGGCGTTAGCGCAACATTATGCTGCTTTAAAAATTTACCTAAGCGCTGCTCTAGTTTCCCATCAAGCCAATTGAAATGAAAGGTTTCGAGAAAAATAGTGTTATCTTTTTTATACAGTTCGCGCTTGAGCGCTATGTGTTCGTTATAGTGCTCTTTGTTTATGCCTGAGGGAGTATTACTTTGCCTATCAATATCATAATGATCTAAGTAAATATTGTATTTTGGTAAGTAGAAGCTGGAGTATTGCTTGTTTAGCCTTTTATCGCCCGTTCCCACGCGTTGCTTTATTTTATAAGCTGGTTTGTATTCGTGCTCAACCGAATTCAAGTGCAACCAATTAGAAATAAGTAGCTCTTGATAGCTTTTAACTTTGTAACCAGCAAAGCTTTTATATTCATTAATCCGCACGTAATGTTCATCTTCAGCACTATTTTTAAAACTAAAAATATCAACGGGCTCATACAGTAAATCAACAAAGCTTTTTAAAAAAGCAGAGTTAGCCTGCATTTGCTCACTTAGCCACGCCGTAAACCAACTTTTTAACTGTAATGCATCACTAGCCAATACAGAAAGCTCAGTCGACTTTTTAGCATTTCGCAATAGTGTTAGGCCTAATGCATGAAACGTTAAAATAACAGGCGGTGTCATGCTTAAATTTGCCTGTCCTGCGCGTTTAATAAATCGCTCTTTTAGCTCTTCTGCGGCTGCTTTATTATAAGCGAGTACTAATATCTGATCTGGCGTTGCTATGTCCCGATCAATTAAATCAAGCGACTTGGCAACCATAACTGATGTTTTACCCGTACCCGCTGCTGCTAATACTAGGTTTTTATCGTTATCGCGAATAACCGCTAAACGCTGCTCTATTGTCAGTGGATTAGACTCCACATTGTTATAAAAATTATCTCTTAGAGTAAGCTGTTTTTGTTCATACTTATGGCGTAACTGCGCTACAGCGTCGGTTACTTTAGGTGTGCGACTTAAAATACTTAAAAACTTTATGCTAACCGGCGATAAATGCTGTTGCCATAAAATTTGATTATGCGCGTAATTTTTACTTAAAGAAAAAACGGTTTTATTCAATATTTCAATTGAGCTGTCTCGTAAAAACTCATCTAAAGCATATTGCTTTAACTGCGTTTTAGCCTTGTTTATTTTTTGCTCCAAGCTGTTTGCAAAGTAGTGATTTAATGTTTTGCTAAGCACGTCTGCTTGGCCTTTATTTAAAAAGCTAATGCATGTGTTATTACGATCACTTAAATTAATTTCAGCACTAAACAGACGGTTTCTTAGCACAGAAAAATTACTAAATTCGCTTAACCTAAATTGCAGCTTAGTGTTATCCCTAAAGTCGATAACAAGCATGCTCTGCTCAATACTTACTCGCTTAATACGGGTAAAAAAACGACCTAACCAACTTGGTGTGGCAATATACTGCGCCATAATACTCAATACAAAAACAGACTATAAGCTGATTTTAACATACTCTTTTATAATAAATTGATGCATAACAGCAACTACCGCCCCCTTAGTTATATCAATGAAAAAGTACACAACAAAAGTACGACTTAACGTTTTAATTTGCACGCTGTTTTACTGAACGTTAAGCTATATCCTTATTACATAATTTTAGCAATTGCATTTAATACCTTCACTTTTATAAAGACAAAATTCAATTGATATAAAGGCTTATTATGACTAACAGTACATACCCTATAGGCACACCTGGGACGAAATGGAATAACAGCGATAAAGCTCAGTGGTTAGCACGTCAAAACATAAAACGCAGTTACCAAGATGAAGTGGTAACGCTAGTTGACGACCTAAAAAGCATATTAAATGTAGAGCAATACGGTGAGCTTAATTACGCCGCAGGTGTTTATCCACTGTATGTGTTAAAAACACCTCACTTTAATGCTGACAAACCAACAGTTTTAATCACCGGTGGTGTACATGGCTACGAAACCAGTGGCGTACATGGCGCACTTAGATTTGCCAAAACATCGGCAATACAACACTCAGAGCAGTTTAATATTATTGTTGCGCCCTGCATTAGCCCTTGGGGGTATGAAACAATAAATCGTTGGAACCCAGACGCGATTGATCCTAACCGCTCTTTTTACGAAAATAGTCCTGCTCATGAATCGGCTGCAATTATGGCGTTTGTGAAATCACTCGATATAGATTTAATGGCTCATATCGATTTACACGAAACAACTGACAGCGATAACAGTGAATTTAGACCCGCACTTGCTGCCCGTGAAGGCACTACAAACACTAATTGGAACATACCTGATGGGTTTTATTTAGTGGCCGATACCAATAAGCCGGAGCCTGAATTTCAAAAAGTAATTATCGAAGATGTGGCAAAGGTCACGCACATTGCACCGAGCGATGAAAACAACCAGTTAATAGGCGTAGCTCAAGAGCAATTTGGTGTAATTAACTATGCTGCTCGCGATCTAGGTTTGTGTATGGGCTTTACTGATGCACCCTATGTAACCACAACAGAGGTATACCCTGATAGTCCAACAGCCACAGATGAAGAATGTATTTTGGCTCAAGTAGCTGTAATTGATAGTGCACTTAAATTTATCATTAACAAGCAATCAAAATAAAAACAATGCCCAAGTAGATATACTGCTTGGGCATTGTGGCTGGTTTGGTTGAGCCTGTGTAAATAATTAATCTTTTCAGTTTTTATAAAACTGACTATCTTTAGTTATAGTAATACTGGCGTCTTCTTGCGCCGTTACAATAAATTGTAACTTGCTGACTTTACGCTCAATATCGTAACCATCGGCTGTTACTGTAACAGGGACTCTTTTCATCACACCTGGCTGTATAAGTGTAGAACTTGGACTTGACAGCGTTGCTCCTGGTAAACCCTCTATGGCAATAGTGTAATGCAGTGCTTGCTGCGTTTTATTAATAATAGTGAGCGTGTAAGGGTTTTCTACTAGGCCCTCGTAGTTCACTCTATAAAGCGCATTTCTGTCGCGTAATACTGAGGCTTCTATTGGTGTACGTTGCAACATCCATGCAAACATAGAAATTATTAACAAAGCCGTTAATGCGCCGTATCCTACTAGTTTTAATCTAAATGGATTGGTTTTGCCCCCTTCCATTTGTTTTTCACTGGCGTATTTAATTAAGCCTTTTTCGTAACCAAACTTATTCATGGTGTCGTCGCAAGCATCAATACATAAGCCACAGTTTATACATTCATATTGCAAGCCATTTCGAATGTCTATTCCTGCAGGGCATACCTCTACACATAAGTTACAGTCTACACAGTCACCTAAGTTAAGCTCTTTTGGATCGGCTTTACGTTTACGCGGTCCTCGGTTTTCACCTCGTTCGCTATCATAGGTAACAAGCAACGTATCTTTATCAAACATAACAGCCTGAAAACGAGAATACGGGCAAGCAATTGTGCACATTTTTTCACGTAGAAACCCGGCATTACCATAAGTACAAAAAGCGAATAAAAACACCCAAAATCCTGTAATACCTGACCATTCAAACGTAAGCATTTCCATATACAAACTTTTTGCCGGAATAAAATACGCCATAAACGAGGTGGCGGTTAAAATCGAAATAACAATCCACGCACTGTGCTTAGTTATTTTTTTGCGCCAAGTACTTAACGTCCACTGTGATTTATCTAATTTAATACGCTGATTTCGCGTGCCTTCTATGCGTTGCTCTACCCACGAAAACATGAGCATCCATATTGTTTGCGGGCAGGTGTAACCACACCAGACTCGACCAAGCCAATTAGTTACAAAAAATAACGCAAAAGCGCCCACCATAAACAGTAAGGCTAAAATCATAAAATCTTGAGGAAGGAGTGTTAAACCAAAAATAGTAAAGGTTTGCGTTGCCACATCAAGCAGCACAGCTTGTTGTCCGTTATATTGGATCCACGGTATTGCAATAAAAGTCAGCATTAACAGCCAACCTAAATTACGGCGTATACGCTGAAAAAACCCTTTTTGCTCGCGGATATAAATTGGCCCTTCGGTGTTATAGGGCTTAATGATCATGTCTTCTTCTTTAATATCAAACTTCATAGTACTTGCTTCATAATGACGGGTATTAAGCAAGTATTTGCAACTTTCAGACCAAGCTGAAACTTTAATTAATACATTGATATTAAAGAAGTTACTCCAGTATAGAAAAAATTAATTCGCGATATAAAACGAATAACGCGATATATCACGAATATTTAGTAATCCCTAACTTTCGCATTTTTGAACGTAGTGTACTCTCCGGTAAGCCCAGTTTAACAGACGCCCCTTTATCACCCGATATTTGCCAGTGCGAGAGCGCTAGTACAGTTGTTATATGTTGCTTTTGGGCTTCATCTAACGTAAGTAATGGATTAATAACTACTTCACCACCCGCTTGCAAAGGCTGGCTTAGCTGCAGTACAGCCTGATTAGATAAAATAGCTTCGCGCTCAAGTACATTTTGCAGCTCTCTAATATTTCCTGGCCAATCGTAGGCTTGCAGCTGCATAATTGCTTTTTTACTTAGCCCCTTTAAATGTTTCCCGAGCCGTTTATTTAACTGCGCAATTAAATTAGCGCACAAATAAGGAATGTCTTCTTTTCGATCTTTAAGGGACGGGACTTTAATAGGAAATACATTAAGCCGATAATACAAATCAATTCTAAACGTGCCTTTTTGTACCATTTCCCACAGGTTGCGGTTAGTCGCTGCAATTACTCTAATACTTACTTTTAGCGTATTGCTGCCACCCACACGTTCAAACTCTTGTTCTTGCAGGACTCTCAGTAATTTACTTTGCGCCTCAAGCGGAAGCTCTGCTATTTCATCTAAAAACAAGGTGCCTTTATCAGCAAGTTCAAAACGCCCTTTACGACGCTCATTGGCACCTGTAAACGCGCCCTTTTCATGACCAAACAGTTCCGACTCTAGTAAGCTCGGTGTAAATGCAGCGCAATTTACTTTTATAAAGGCTTGATTACTGCGTTTACTAAGCCGATACAAATTACGGGCTACTAACTCTTTACCCGTGCCATTTTCGCCAAGTATAAGCACTGTGCTGTCGGTTTCACTTACCAGTTTTATTTGATCTAACATGGTTTGAAATATATGGCTTTGTCCAACTAACCCTGAGTCTTGCCAATCTTCGTTAAGTTCTGCAATTAAGTAGTTGTTTTCATCTTTTAGCTGCTCGCTTAAGTGCTTTACTTTTTCAAGTGCCTCTTGCAATGCATTTTGTGTGCGTTGTTGCTGTGATATATCGCGAAATACCGCTACAGCACCAATCAATTGGTTATTTTGATACACGGGTGTTGAGGTGTATTCAACTGCAAATGAGCTACCGTCTTTGCGCCAAAAAACTTCATTTTTTACTTCACGGCGTTTGCCATCAAACATGGTGCAATATATTTGGCATTCGTCAGCGGGATAAGGCGTCCCATCAGCATGAGTATGATGATGATATTGATGTATTTTTTTACCTAAAAGTTCATCAGCACACCAACCCGTCATACGTTCAGCTGCAGGATTTACAAATACCGCATTACCCGATAGGTCAAAACCGTATATGCCCTCACCTACTGCGTTTAGCAATAACTTAGGATCGTTTAAAAATTGTTTTATCATAAATACACCTCGCGAAATATCACGAGCATTATGACAATTTCATACGCTAAGTGCACTCATTACTTTAAATGCACTCAAGCGTTCATTAAAACGCTATAAATAGTGCTTAAATAACGTTTTAATGTCTATTTTTGCACCTAGCCTTGCGGCTATTAAATAAAGTCCTGCAAGTTTTCGGTGAATAAATAGCGCATCAACGGGCGGTGTATGCCATTGCTGAGATTGCGCACTGAGGGCAAGCCCTGCATTTTTAATATTGAGCGCGAGTTCGCTATTTTTAAAATCAAATTCCCCTTCTGCTCTTAGTGGCTCGCACGCCATTAAAAATAAATCAATGACGTTGTTTTTATACTCATCAACTAAGTCATTTTGAAAATAACCAATGTGTGAAGCCGCTTTAAGCACACCTTCTCGGTTGTTTTCGCTACCGGCTTTAAACAATGCTAAGTAACCTTCGCTAAGCTTGGGTGATATTTCTCGCGTTGCGCCAAGATCAAATAAAACAATTTTTTGTGTATCAAGCTGGTAATGAAAGTTGGCAAAGTTAGGGTCGGTTTGAATCAATTTAAATTCAAACATTTCTTTGAAAAACAAATCAATCAGTTGCTCTGCAACAAAGCTTTTTTGACTATCAGGTAGCTCTGTAATGCTCTCAATAGGCTCTGCCTTTATATATTCCATAGTAAGCACTTGTTGTGTGCTGTGCTCAATATATACATTGGGCACTTTAAAGTGTTCGTTCTCTGCTAGCGCACTTTTATAACGTATTAAATATTGCGCTTCTCGCGTGTAATCAGCCTCTGCTAATAACTGTGCTTTGGCTTCACTAATAAGCGGCTTAATATTAAGATCCTTAGGAAGTAATCGAGAAAGTGTTAATAACGAAATTACGTTATCAACATCGCTCACTACACTTTTTGCAATACCTGGGTATTGGATTTTAACAGCAAGCTGATCGCCATTTTCTTTATAAGCTAAATGAACTTGCCCTATAGAAGCTGCGGCAAAAGGCCTTAGCTCAATATGAGAAAAACGCGCTAGCCACTCATCCCCCCATTGCGTTTTTAGCACTTCTACAAGTTGTTTATGCGGCATTGGATTCGCGTCTGAGCGCAGTAAAGCAAGTAACTGGGCCAATTCAGGACTAAGTAAATCACCGGCATCCATTGAGAGCAATTGCCCGAGCTTCATTGCTGCACCACGTAAATGTGATAACTGCATGGCTAGTTTTTCAATGTTTTTAGGTTGTAGTAGTAAGCTTTTATTATTCCAACCTTTACCGGTTAATGCGCTCTTAGCGCCATCAACTAACATGTTGGTAGCAACACCTGTTGCGAGTGAGCCTAATTTTGCAAAGCGAGAGAGTCGAGAGGTGGGCACTGTAAGAGGTGCTGCCATAATATTAAAACCTAATTAGCCTGAGAGTCAGGCTAATTGATACGTATATTTTAACCAGCCAGATCTACTTAAAGGTGAGGTACCAATTTAATTGCACCTTTAACTATTTTCATATCGAGTGGAAGCTTACTGAGTAGCATCATTTTAGGGTCATCCATATTTAATGTGTAAACAGGGTTAACCGCTAAAAAGGCATTTATAACATCCATTGCTTGGCTATCTAGTGCGCCTATGTTGCCTTTAAAACCACCGGCATCAACGCTCGAATCGAGCAACTTAATATTACGTAAAAAGACTGCTTTTTTTTCACTGTCGTAAAACGGGCTCCCTTCAATTTGCAGCTTTAAACGCACTGGATATTTAAGTGCAAAAGCATTGATTTCAGCGCTTGAATCTGCACCCAGCACAACAACATCGCGGTTATCTGGGCCAATATTGACACTTAAGTCGTTTACATCAAACTTAACCGGTAAACCCATCAAGCTTATTTTTTCACTTAACTTTGGTAATTGCTTACCCAGTACAGCCTCAACCTCAGCGTTGGTAAATGAATACACTGAAATGCCTTGCGTAGTATTACAGGCAGTTAATAATAGCGCTGCGATAATAACTAAAATTCTCATGAGAACCCTTTTGTTTATGAATTAGTGATACATAAAAAAGCCGCTATTAAAGCGGCTTAGTAAAATAGCAACCAGCAAATATTATGCTGTTTTTAATGCATTAAGCTGCAAGTGTCGCTTTAAGTCGCGTTAGTGTGTCAGGTTCAACTGAACCGGCACTGAGCGCTAATAACTGTTTTAAATAATAGTTTAAATCAGCATGTTCGCCACGATGTTTGTCATCTAACATGGCTACTTGCTCTGCCATTCTAAGAGATTTATCAGTTGAACTGACGTTCGCTAGTATTTCCATGCGCGTAATAAGCTGTTCTGTATTTAATGCTGTTTTGAGCGGTGCTTGATACTGACTTGGTAACGCTTCATTGTTTTCAAGTGCTGTAATTAACGCATCTAAATTAGCTTGCTCTGATTTACTGATAAGCAAGGCAAGTTTATCTTCAATGGCTGCTAATAATTTAGTTACCTTAGGCGATAATGATCTAAATTGAGCGTACCCTTTTACTTTCGTTTCTAGGTCGTGCAACTGCGCTCTTTGGTTAACATCACTCAATGCTGCTTCAAGCTCAGTAAGTTCTGCTGCTGCTTGTTTATCTGACTCGTTTTGCTCAAGTTTTTGCTGCTCAAACTCACTACTACGCTTAGTAAATGTTTCGTCATTAAACTGACGAAATTTTTGCCATAACGCATTTTCAGCTTTCAAGCCTGCAAAACCAATAGTTTGCCATTGCTGCTGCATCTGCTTCAACTCTTGACAAGCCGCAGCCAAATCATCACTTTGAGACAATTGCTGCGCTTTTTCTACTAATTCATTTTTAAGTGCGGCATTACTTTTATGAAATGCGTTTAATAAAGCCAGTACTTGTTGCTGTTCGTTTTTGTAGCTGTCATTTAATGTGCGGTATGTTTTAGGATCAACTTTACCTATACTGCGCCACGCTTTATTTAAACGATTGTATTGGCTTTCATATTGCTTCCAATCAAAGTTATCCTCTGAAGTAGCCTGCAAATGCAGTGCGTGCATATCGCTAATAATATTTTCGCGTTGTGCTTTTGATGCTTCGCGTTGTACTTCTTGCTCTGCAAAGTAACTACGACAAGGTGCAAATAACAGCTCAATTTTTTCATCAAACTGTACGCCTTGTTGCTTTTCTTCGTCGGTATCTAAACGACCTAACTCATTCCAACGTTTACGTAGCACTTTCACTTGCTCTGCACGTTGTTGTGGATCGGTGCACTCTTCGCTCACTAAGGCACTTACTTCTTCTAATAACGCTTCACGCTTTGGTGCTGCTGCGTATTTTTGCCAATCTTTTGCATTTGCAAGTTGTGCTTCAAGATCTGCTTTTATATTTACAAGCGGCTGTTGATATTGCTCGGTTAGGGTATTAAATAATTCTTCAAACCCTTTAAACACACCAAAAGCAACATTAAATCGGCCTTCTTCAATTAGTCGTTTAACATCACGCACTTTGCGTTTTGCTTGGCTTTGGTTTTTCTCAAGTGGCTTGATTAACTCATTCATTGGCGCTAAAAATTGCTTTTTATGCGCACTTAACTGAGTTTTAAATGTACTTTGCAATGCACCATCTAAAATATTCAAGTGATTACGCGCTGCTTTAAAGCCTCTATTAAACGCAGTTAAGGTTTCATCATATTGCGCTAAACCTTCAGCAGGTTTTATTTCGCATAATGCTGCAAAAGCGAGTTTGTATTCTTTTATAGCCGTTGTTAGTTCAGGTAATTTAGTTACTTGAGTAAATAGTTTTTCTAACTTGCTTACAGCCAGTTTTGATTGCGTATTGTTAGCTAGTTCTGTTTCGCTAATAGCTTGCTTAGCTTGCGCTACTTTTGCATCAAGCCAATCTTGTTGAATTTGCTCTGGTGTTTCGAGCCCAAGCTGTAACGCGTTTTCTATTTCGTCGCTTAAAGCTTCGAGCGTTGCAAGGGCAAGCAGCTGTCGCTGTTGCAGTGCTAATTGCTGCTGCTCTTTGTCGTGTAACGCTTTGAGCTGTTCAATGTGTGCATCTAACTTAGTGGTGATGGAAGTATATTTTTCATCTAGAAGCTTAACACGTTCATCACTTAACCATTTAAGCTCAAGTGCTTGCCACTGAGCTATTAAATCGCTCGCTTGTGGATTAACAAGAGCAAAGTCTGTTTTTTCACGCAAGGCATTTAGCTTAGCTAAAATAACACGGGTAGCACTTTCAACCTGAAGTGGCATTTCAATTGCTAAACGCTCATTTTCAATATGCGTGTTAAGTGCTGCTTTTGCACCGCCCTTTGCATGCTTTACTAATTGCTTAATTAATTGATGTGTAATAACAAGCTCAACTAATTGAGTTTGTAGCTCTTCGCTACCTTCTTTAAAGGCTTTTTCGACTAGTTTTGGATTTGCTAAACGCTTCAGTAATTTAACACGTACTAACAGTTCTTTTTCTGCAAATGCTAACTTTTCGAGTGTTTTAACGGGCGCAAAACGCTCTATATATTCGTTTTTAATTTGTGGTGCTAGTGTACTTTCACTATTTAAAACAGCATTAGATATTTGAAGTTCTGCTATATCTTTTAATGCTTGATCTTGTTTATACGCTTTCCACCAAAGTGGTAAGTCATTTACTTTTTGAAGCGCTTTACGGCGTATTTCAGCGGAGCTATCTTCAAGTGCTAACGTGTTTAATATGGTTGCATCACGTTCAATGTCGAGTTTTTCGATAGCATCAAGACGTACTTGTTGCTTAGGGTGTTTCCATTTTGGTGTAAAAAGGTGCTTAAAGATCATGTTCACTAAACCTAGCTATTTCGTTGTCTGATTTAAATTCTTTTTGTAGTTGAGCTTTTGTCTTTTGGATCATTTCACCATTAGCACCAATCGTAAATTGCTCATTTGATTGAGCCACTTTTGCTTGGTACAACATAACCAACTGCACTGTTTGTTGCTTTTGCTCATCGGATAAAACGGTACCATCTGGCCATTTACCAGTAGAGGCACCGTATTGTAAGCGTTCAAATAATTCGGGAGTAATATTTTGTACAAGATTATCGATATTCATGTCATTTTTTCTTTTTTAGTGTCACTAAAACAATACGGTTTATAAGATACCAAATACATCCTACGCCAATTGCAGCGGTGTAAACGTACCACTGCAGTGTTTCTTCTTGTGGTTGTAAAAAGTATAAACAGAAAAAACCACCTAAAAACAAGATAAGCGCCAAAAAGGAGTGATTTATAAACATCTGCTTTTTTTTAATTCGCTGCTCGCGCTGAAGTTGTTGAACTTGCTCGTCGTTTAGCTCTGCAATGTTACTTTCGCAATGCGGACATTGCTTATGTTTATCTGAAATTGATTTTGCACATTTTGGGCAACGAATAATCGCCATACTTCTCTCCATACTACGCATAAAAAAAGCGCCTTTCGGCGCCTTTATTGTACGTGTTTTATTTCTCGTTGTCTTTTTTGAATTCAAACCAATAAATCATTTAAGGACGATAATTTTCCACGTTACTCACTGAGTTTAGTTACTCAGCGTCTTTTGACTGCTTTTCTAAACGTTTTTCCCAAAAAGTTGCATTTTTAATGCCTAATTTAACTGGGTCAAATATAATTTTTTCGCCTTTTTTCTTTTGTTCTTCATAATCGCTCAAACATAATAAAGCAGGCTTAGCAACGAAGAAGATGGCTAAGATACCCAATATGTTGATCCAGGCCATTAAGCCAACGCCAATATCACCAATAGTCCAGATATAACCTGAATTGTTCACCATACCGTATGCAACCATGAACATAATCACAAATTTCACCAGTACAAGCGGAATACTGCCTTTAAAGTAACGATTTAAGTAAGCAATATTCGTTTCCGCAATAAAGTAATAAGCAAGTATTGTAGTAAAGGCAAAGAAAAACAACGCGATACCAACAAATGCTTGTCCAAAGCTACCAAATACACTAAATAAAGCCATTTGCGTAAAGGCTGCCGATCCAACTTCAGTAGCTGCATCAACATTTTGTACAATAAACTGCCCTGCTGGTAACTCACCCACAATATTGTATTGCTGCGTTATTAAAATCATTAATGCTGTTGCAGTACACACAAAGAGAGTATCAACATAAACAGAAAAAGCTTGTACTAAACCTTGTTGAGCAGGGTGATCTACTTCTGCGGCAGCTGCTGCATGAGGCCCAGTACCTTGGCCAGCTTCATTAGAATATATGCCACGTTTAACGCCCCAACCAATAGCTGCGCCAAAACCAGCCTGTGCTGTAAACGCATCACTAATGATTAAATAAAATATATCGCCCACTTTATCTAAGTTTAAAAATACCACGATTAATGCCAATACTATGTAACCAAGTGCCATAAATGGCACCACAATTTGAGTAAAGTTCGCAATACGTTTTATACCGCCAAAAATAATAAATGCCAAAACAATAAGGATAATTGCCAAAGCGACCAACTTAAAGCTGCCTACGTCACCAAAGCTAGTAGAGACAATATTGCCATCGCCAAATACTTGGGTAAACGCATTACCTACCGCATTTGCTTGTACGCCTGGCAGGAAAACACCACACGCTATAATTGCCGAAACAGCAAATAAAATAGCCAGCCATTTTTGCCCTAAACAACGGTCAAAATAATAGGCTGGGCCACCACGATATTGCCCGTCTTCTTCTGTTTTATAAATTTGCCCTAGAGTAGACTCTGCAAATGCGGTACTTGCGCCTAGAAAAGCAACAACCCACATCCAAAAAATAGCACCTGGTCCACCAAAACCAATAGCCGCTGCAACGCCTGCGATATTACCAACGCCTACTCGTCCAGACAACGATACTGCAAGAGCCTGAAAAGATGAGATACCTTTATCAGACGTATTAGGACTGAATAATAACTTGCACATTTCTTTAAAATGTCTAACTTGAGCAAATCGAGTTAATACTGAATAAAACAAGCCTGCGCCTAGGCATAAATAGATGAGTGCGTTACTCCAAACAACATCATTAACAGCGCTTACAATAGCTTCCATGGATATCCTCTATAGTTATATTTATTATTTTTAATTACGAGACTCTGCTTTAGCTACTTTGCAACATAAGCTTTACGAAATAAGGTTGTACCTCTCCCGCCCCGACTGATGATTTAATTAATATTAACTTAAGTACACCAACTTTGTTAACACTTAATTTTCAAAATATATAATTACACATTTGTTGTAAGGCACTACACCTGAAGTATTTAAATGAAAGTAGATTGATTTGTACCGATACGGCGATGATACGCAGCGAAGAAGCGTTGAAAACGCTTTAAGAATGCAGTTGCTATATGATGATTATTATTATTTTATACAAAGGGTTTTGTTAAAAGCAAAAAGGGTATCAAAACTATTGATACCCTTTTGATAAACGTTTTATCTTAAATTATCAACAACATTAACAATAGCCGCTAACGTATCTTGGCCAAATTGATACGAACGACGGTCTGACCAGCCATAATCTGGATCTGGTAAATCGTTATTATCTTTAAATGGCATCTCAACGGTGTAAGTTAATGCTTTAAATTCTTCAGCCGTGGCTGATGAACCTACCGTAAGGTTAGCTTGGCCTGGCTCGTCTTTTGGATAGCCATGCTCATCTTGGAATTCAGGTGTAATAGTTAAAAGTGCTGCTTTAAAGCTATCTTCTAAGCCTTTAAGACGTGCATCGTAACTTGGAATACCTTCACTGCCTGCCACAAAGTTATATGGGATAGCTTCATCGCCATGTATGTCAAGGTGCATATCTAAACCAGCTTCGCGCATTTTATTAAGGACTAGGTAAACCTCAGGGCTATTTTCCATACTTGGTGTTTGCCATTCACGGTTTAAGTTAACGCCTTTAGCGTTAGTACGAAGATGCCCGCGCGCACTGCCGTCTGGGTTCATATTTGGCACAATGTAAAAAACTGCTTTTGATAGAAGCGCAGCTGCATGTGGGTCTTCATCATCAAGTAATTTGTGAAGTAGACCTTCTACGTACCACTGCGCCATTGTTTCACCAGGGTGTTGACGAGCTGTGATCCAGATGTTTTTCTTGTCTTCACTTGGCTCACCAATTTTAAGTACGCTCATGTCGCGGCCATCGAGCGTTTCACCCAGCGTTTCTAATTGGCAAGCGCCTTGGCTTTGTGCCCAAGACAGTAAATCTAAATGGCGCTCATAGCTGTATGGTGCAAAGTAGGCAAAATACACACTGCCGCACTCAGGTTCGATTTCAAAACTTAATGTCCCATTTTCATAGCTTGATGGTACACGAAACCATGTTTGACGGTCATACGACGCAACTGCTTGGTAACCTTCCCAACCATCTGGATAAGCTGATTTTTCAAGCTCATTAATATTTAACTTATGCAATTGGTAAGGCGTTGTTTCAAGGCGAAAGTGAAACCACTGATAAAATTCAGACTGATGATCTTTGTTAATTTCTAATTGAATATTTAAAGGATCGGTGGCTTCTATTACTTTAATATTACCACTGTCGAAATTGCTGCTGATTTTCATGAAAAAACCTTTAAGTTAAATAAATTTATCTGCTTACTAATTTGCAGAGCTAACACTACAGGTACACACATACGTGTAGAAAAATACTGGGAACTTCGAAAAACAAAGTACGACCAACACTTACATAATTAAAGCCTATCACATGGAATAAGCTTTAAAAATAACACATGACCAAAAAAGCCAGCAAAATGCTGGCTTTTAAATCACTGCAATATATTAGCGAGGTAAGCTTGGGAATGACACTTCGGCCATATCGCGCATACAACGAACTACTTGGCAGCTGTAACCGAATTCATTGTCATACCATACATATAATACAATACGGTTATCTTCAACGATCGTCGCTTGTGAATCAACAACACCTGCGTAACGGCTACCTACTAAATCGGTAGATACAATTTCCGTTGATGCTGTGTAATCAATTTGATCGCGCAAATCGGAATGAAGTGCAGCATGACGTAGGAATGAGTTTAACTCTTCAACCGTTGTGCTTTTTGCTAAGTTAAGGTTCAAAATAGCGAGCGATACATTCGGTGTGGGTACGCGGATTGCGTTACCTGTTAACTTGCCTTCAAGCTCTGGTAATGCTTTTGAAACCGCTTTTGCAGCACCTGTTTCAGTGATTACCATATTAAGTGCAGCGGCACGGCCACGGCGCTCTGCTTTGTGGTAGTTATCGATAAGGTTTTGATCGTTCGTGTACGAGTGAACAGTTTCAACATGGCCATTATTAATACCAAACTTATCATTTAGTGCTTTAAGCGTTGGTGTAATTGCATTGGTTGTACAGCTCGCTGCACATACAATTTTATCTTCAGGCAAAATATCTTTGTTATTAACACCATATACGATATTTTTGATATTACCTTTTGCAGGCGCTGTTAGTAATACTTTTGCGGCGCCTTTACACTCTAGATGCTGACCAAGGCCTGCTTCATCTTTCCAAATACCCGTGTTATCAACAATCAATGCATTGTCGATACCGTATTGAGTATAATCAATTTCGCTAGGAGAGTTAGCATAAATAACTTGGATGTAGCTGCCATTAGCTTTAATAGCGTTACGTTCTTTGTCAATCGTGATTGAACCGTTGAATGGGCCATGGATTGAATCTCGGCGCAATAAGCTTGCACGTTTTTCAAGATCGCCCTCTTTACCACCTCGCACAACAATCGCGCGCAAACGTAAATCTGAATATGGACCTGATTTTTCAATCAACAAGCGCGCAAGTAAACGACCAATACGGCCAAAGCCATAAAGTACAACATCACGCGGCTCTCTAGCTGGTGAGTCAGCTATTTCTGCAAGCTCATCTTTTACAAACGTCTCTACTGAACGGCCGTTAGCAGACTCAGTGTACAAGTAGCTATAAGCAAGTTTACCAATATCTATACGTGCAGAGTTCAAGTCCATTTTGCTGATAGCTTCTAAGAACGGGAAGCTTTCGCGTAAACGTAATTTAGTGCCTTCAAACTGAGCAACAGTTTTATGAGATTTGATAATATCGATAGTACTGGCATTTACGAGAGGACGGCCATATACAGCAATTTCAATACCACGATTACGATAAAGCTTACCTATGATTGGTTGCATGCTTTCTGCGTAATCTTGGCGCTCTTGCCAACTATTCGTGTATTCTAACTCGTGAGATGAGGTCATTTTATTTACCTAAGTTAAACATTTTTGAACGGATAGCCCAAATGGGCACAGCTATTCTAATTTAATCTCAGGTTATTCTCTACTATTCGGGGCCAAATGATTTTAGAAAAGCGTAAACTTTAGCAATACCTTTGGCTAATTCTATACATTTTTGGTTGCGTTTTTTTCATATTAGCGATGAGGGAGCGTTGAACACTGTGAGGATGTTACAGTTAGTTAAAAAAGATTTGGTAGTGCTGGCTGACTTTTCAAAATTGAGATTTGCTCTACCTAGTGATACCAATTCGCTTAATTAAGTGATCTTTTTTAAGGTAAGAAAATCGTGTCAATGACAAGGCAAAAATTTCGTTATTTTGTTCTATATCAGAAATTTTAACGCAATTAGCGTCAGATTTAATCCCTCAAATTGATTAAGTAACCTGAACTCTGGATAATAAATCTATCTCGAGCAGCTATTTTCAGCGCTAACTACGTTGAATTTATACCAGTCTGCTTATCATGAGCAAATCACAGAGACATTAAGTGTTCCTGTTTATTTTGCTCACCCTTATCATTCATGGGAGCGCGGATTGAATGAAAATACGAATGGATTACTACGCCAGTATTGCCCGAAGAGCACAGATTTTAAAGCGGTCACACCAGCACAAGTTATACCAGTACTTGAGCAACTTAATAATCGTCCGAGGAAGACACTTAGATTTGAAACGCCGGCAAAATTGATGCAGGATCACTTGGCGGCTAAAGCCGCCTAAACGTTATGTACTTCAGATTTGAATCCGCGAGTTTAAATATTATTATGATTCAATATATTAGTAAATATCTTAACCAGAGTTCAGGTTAAGTATTATTGCGAATTGGTATAAGCAGCTCAGAAGCGTAATTAAAAAAAAGGCAGCTTACGCTGCCTTTTTTTATTTTTCTTTGCTTGTACCCACTTCAACACGGGTTTTAAGCTTCTGACCTGGTCTAAAGGTCACCACACGACGCGCCGAAATAGGAATATCTTCACCTGTTTTCGGATTGCGGCCTGGTCTTTCTTTTTTATCTCGAAGATCAAAGTTACCAAATCCAGAGAGCTTAACCTGCTCGCCTTTTTCTAGCGCTGAGCGGATTTCTTCAAAAAACGCTTCAACTAAATCTTTGGCATCTTTTTTATTGATCCCGAGCTTTTCAAATAGGTGTTCAGCTATGTCGGCTTTAGTAAGCGCCATATCTAGTCCCTCAACGATGCATTAAACTGTTCGGCCAATTCGGCCACCACGTTATCAACTACTAGATTGATATCTTTCTCTTCGAGTGTTCTATCAACCGCTTGCAGTGTTAGAGCAATCGCCAAACTCTTACAATTTGGCTCAATACCTTTGCCCTTATACACATCGAATAAGTTTAGGTCAACCAATTGATTTCCGCCAACTTTTTCGATCGCGCTTAAAATATCACCAGATTGAACGCTGTCCGCCACTAAAATAGCGATGTCGCGGCGATTTGAAGGGAATTTAGACACCCCTTCTGCCTGCGGTAAATTTCTTTTTTCTATTGCTGACATTTCAATTTCAAAAACAAAAGTTGCGTTGTTGATATCTAACGACTTTTGAGCTTGAGGGTGTAAAGCACCAAAAAAACCAACCTTTTTGCCATCAACATAGATTACTGCTGATTGACCAGGATGAAGTCCATCTGACTGCTCGGCTTTAATTTCAAAGCGAGTAACGTCATTAGTAATTGCAAGTAAGGCTTCAACATCACCTTTTAAATCGTAAAAATCAACGTTACGTTTTTCTTCAACCCAATGTTCACCATTTACAAGACCCGTAATAACGCCGCCAATAACCGGTACTTGGTAAACACCATTTTCTGCACTTTCGTCGCTTATAAATTTAAGACCATGTTCAAATAAACGAATACGAGGCTGTTGGCGATTTTGGTTATACGCTACAGACGCTAATAAACCCGGCATTAAACTTACACGCATCGCTGACATTTCAATTGAAATAGGGTGCGGTAATTCCATTGCTTTACACTCAGGGTGTAAAATAGCTTGTGCTTTAGGATCTACAAAACTGTACGTGATTGCTTCTTGGTAACCACGAGTCACTAGCGTATTGCGGAACTTGCTAAGCGCAATAGTTGCTTCGTTATGTGTCGTCATTTTAAGTTTTGCAGTTGGTGCAACATTAGGAATGCTGTTGTAACCGTAAACACGTGCTACTTCTTCAATTAAATCTTCTTCGATGCGAATATCAAAACGGTAGCTTGGTACGTCCGCACTCCAGCTTTCATTTTCTACTTTAACATCAAGGCCTAAACGCGTAAGAATATCAGTTACTTTAGCATCTTCAATATGATGACCAATAACACGGTCTAAACGAGCACGACGAAGACGTACTTCAGTCACTTTTGGTAGTTTGTCAGCCGCTACAGCTTCAACAACTGGGCCTGCTTGACCGCCTACGATTTCAAGAAGTAGCGCTGTTGCACGTTCCATTGCATCATGTTGCAGAGCAAAATCAACACCGCGTTCATAACGGTGTGAAGCATCAGTGTGTAAACCGTAGCTACGTGCTTGTCCTGCAATTGCTACAGGGTTAAAAAATGCACTTTCAAGTAATATATCAGATGTTTTATCTGTAACACCTGATTGCTCACCACCAAAAACACCCGCAATTGCTAGTGCTTTGTTATGATCGGCTATCACAAGTGTTGTGTCGTTTAATTTAGCGGTGTTACCGTCTAATAAAACAAGTTCTTCACTTGCGTTTGCACTACGTACTTTAATACCACCTTCAATCGCATTTAAATCAAACGCGTGCATTGGGTGACCAAGCTCAAGTAATACATAGTTTGTAACATCAACCACTGGGTCGATTGAACGTACGCCACTGCGGCGTAGCTTTTCAACCATCCAAAGCGGTGTTTCTGCATCAAGGTTAATGCCCTTTATCACACGACCAAGGTAACGAGGACATGCGTCGTCGTTAACTAGTTCAATCAATACTTTGTCATCAATTGTTGGAGTAACAGCTGGAATATCTAATACGTTTACGTCAATACTATTTAAAACGCCTACTTCGCGTGCTAGACCTTTTATACCTAAGCAGTCACCACGGTTTGGTGTTAAATCAACATCTATAATATTATCATCAAGACCTAGGTAGTCACGTAAATCAGTGCCTATTGGTGCATCGCTTGGCAATTCCATAATGCCGTCGCCTTCTTCGCTAATACCTAGTTCAACAAAAGCACATAGCATTCCGTTTGAAGGTTGGCCGCGTAGTTTGGCTTTTTTAATTTTAAAGTCACCAGGCAGTACAGCGCCAACAGTTGCAACAGCAACTTTAATACCTAAACGACAATTTGGTGCACCACACACGATATCAAGTAGCTCATCGCCACCGACGTTAATTTTGGTAACACGCAGTTTATCTGCATCTGGGTGTTGTCCACATTCAACAACTTCACCTACAACTACGCCATTAAATTTGGCAGCAGCAGGCTCAACGCCATCAACTTCTAGACCAGCCATTGAAAGCTGTTCCGAAAGAGCTTGCGTATCAATAGCAGGATTAACCCACTCTCTTAACCACTTTTCACTAAATTTCATTTTATTGTTTCACTCTTAACGGAACTGGTTTAGGAATTTTAAGTCATTTTCGAAAAATGCACGTAAATCGTTTACGCCATAGCGCAACATAGTTAAGCGCTCTACACCCATGCCAAAAGCAAAGCCGGTGTATTTTTCTGGGTCGATACCCACAGACTTAAGTACATTTGGATGTACCATGCCGCAGCCTAGTACTTCTAACCACTTACCGTCTTTACCCATAACATCTACTTCAGCTGAAGGTTCTGTAAATGGGAAGAATGAAGGACGAAAACGAATTTCCATATCTTCTTCAAAAAAGTTACGTAAAAAATCATGCAAAATACCTTTTAGCTCAGTAAAGCTAACATCAGTATCAACCATTAAACCCTCTACCTGATGGAACATAGGTGTATGCGTTTGGTCGTAATCGTTACGGTATACACGTCCAGGTGAAATAATTCGCAGTGGTGGCTGCTCAGTTTCCATAGTACGGATTTGCACACCACTTGTTTGTGTACGTAGTACTAATTTAGGATTAAAATAAAAGGTATCGTGATCAGCACGTGCTGGATGATGCTCAGGAATATTTAGTGCATCAAAGTTATGAAAATCATCTTCAATTTCTGGGCCTGATTTAACTTCAAACCCTAACTCACCAAAAAAGCTTTCTATACGTTCGATAGTGCGCGTAACTGGGTGTAAACCGCCAGCTGGCATAACGCGCCCTGGTAGAGTTACATCTATAGTTTCAGCCGCTAGCTTTTCTTCAAGTGCTTTACTTGCTAGCAATTCACGCTTTTCAGTGATAGCAGCTTGCACATCTTGTTTAGCTTGGTTTATAACTTGGCCTGCTTCTTTGCGTTCTTCAGGGGCAATTTTACCTAACGTTTTAAGTAAGCTAGTGATTTCGCCTTTTTTACCAAGGTAATTAACCCTGATATCTTCTAACTGCGCTATTTCACTGGCACTGGCTACCGCCTCAAGTGCTTGCGCTAATATGTTTTCTAAGTTCATTCGATACCTGATCTTTCACAGAAGGTGATTGCTGTTAAGTAATAGCTTATGATAACTGAAAGCAGGGTCTAGATTCTAGACCTACTACAGCTTTAACGTTGATTTTATAAAAGGAATTGTTAATTTTCGCTGTGCGGCCATCGATGCGTGATCTAATGTGTCAAGTACATCGAGTAAAGCACGCATATCACGGCTTAAGCGCGTCAATAAAAAACGTGCACATTCATCACTTAATTCAAGGCCACGCATATGAGCACGCTTAACAAGTGCTTGTGCTTTATCATCATCACTCATAGAGCGAATTTGAAAGGTTGTTCCCCACGTTAGGCGAGATTCTAAATCAGGCAGCGTAATATTAAGCATGCTAGGGAGTAAATCAGCAGTAACAACCAGCATTTTTCCAGGCTCGTTAAATCTGTTAAAAAAGTTAAATAATGCTTTTTCCCATGCATCATTTCCAGCCACTAGGTGTACATCATCAATACATAAAACATCAAGCGCTTCTAAACCATCTAAAACCATAGGTCCAAAATCTATCACTTCGCGCATTGACAATAACATATTAGATAAGCCACGCTCTTGTGCTTTTATACAGGTTGCATACAAAAGGTGAGATTTGCCTGAATCGCCTAACCCACATAAATAAGTGTACTGAAACGCTTTTGCTAACTTTAAAAAACTATCCTTTAAATGATTAACCTCTAACGAATCTTCCCCACCGAAATACGATGCAAATGTTTCGTCATCCGGTAGTGTTACCGGTAATGCCATTTGCATAGGATCTGACGTTAACATTATGGCGTTACCCACTGATACTCTAGACTATTTTTATCGACAACATGGTAAAAGTCGCGTGGATCCTTGTAGTCCTTGAACGAAGATTCAAGTCCTAAACCTTTTTTAAGATCGGTAAGGTTTCCCGTGTGATTTAGTTTAAACTCGACAAACTCTGATGTTTTTCGAACAATTGTAACCTCAGTAACAACACTTAAATTCAGTAGTCTACGTTTCGCACGCTCAATATCAACAAAACTTTGCGTGCCTTTCAATGTTAATGAAGCCGTTGCTTGTTCATAATAAGCATTTGGATCAATAGCGTACTCACTTGCAAGGCCACGTGCTAGCGTATCAATCATTTGGCTCACTATTTGCTGTTTATCGCCCGTTAATCGATTAGAATCAAATAAATCATCATTAGTAAAGCGCCAATCTAAAATCCAATTTTCGCTATCTGTTTCTTTATACATTCTTGCAGTAATACTTCGCTCAGCACTATAACGTCTAGAGGCTTCTTCTACTGGTTCTGAGAAATTACCCCACACCTCTGGAATACCCACTAAACGTCTATCTTGTAAATCAAGCAAGGGAACAATTACCGGTAAACCACGACGCCCAGCTTTGTCATAAATCAACTGCTCTAATTGCGGGTAGCTTTCTTGAGTTACCAGTTCTCTACGCCAGTTGTCTTCAATACCTAACCATATTGCAACTAACGGACGCTGTACTCCCCATAAAGGCAAGTTAAGCTCCTTAATTAATGCATTGATCTTTCGAGCTTCAAATTTAACCACGAGTTTTAATTGTCCATTTGCTCTCTCGTCATATTCAAACTTGAGCATATAATCAGAAATATCTTTCGTGCGCTGCTGTGCTTGCTTGTTTTGATCTGCAGTTTCATCACCACTTACTTTCACTAAAACATTGAGTAAAGCTTTGCGACTCGCCGCTAATCGGGTGTCTCTAGTTTTGTCATCTACTTTTAAAATATCTTGATATAGATCAGTTACTTCAACTGCCGAAATAGAAAAACAAAATAAAATGGAGATGGCGCTAATTAATAATCTATGCACAGGCTATTAGTTCTTGGTTTTAAACTATTTTGATCCTAAATCAAAGCCACTGACAAAGCAAAATTATATTTGTTATCTATAGTGGTATATGTAATTTATAAATAGGAATTTTTAATGCTGTTAGCGTCAGATTTAATCCTTCAAATTGATTAATACCAATCTGCTTATATATGGGGTCTATTTAACGTTAAAAAATTACGCTAGAACTAGGCAAAATTTTTGTATCTAATTGTTCTAAATAAAAAATTTTAACGACGTTATAGTGCAATTTAATTCGTTAAATTGATCAAAGATTTATGCAGTTTGGTATCACTAGCATCGCCGGAGGCTGTCTTCAGGCTGTTTCAATTTGAGTTTGTACAACCTAAATTAATTTTTCTACAGACGTAAAAAAGCCCGAATCGTTAGGTTCGGGCTCTCTTTAATTTGAAGTCGGTGCCCTACG